>NZ_JBAWAC010000584.1:0-12916 GCF_049589095.1 Haladaptatus sp.
TTTCGAGTGCTTTCACCATCCATCCCCTCCCCAGCGATTTCGTGAGCCACCGTTTCGGTGTCGGCCTCGCAGACGAGAACTGATAGATCCGTCACCGCGACCTGTCGGCGGAGTTCCGGGGTGGCCAGACGGACGTTCAGTCCGACGAGCACACAGCCCAACCGCATCGCGGCGTGGACGAGCAGCACGCCCTCCATCCGGGTCTCCATCAGCATGCCGAGGTGATCCCCTTTCCCGAGCCCCAATCCGGCCAGCTTTTCGGCAATCCCCTCGACCGCCGAATCGAGTTCCGCGTACGTCCACTCGGTGCCGTCCGCCGCTTCGACGATGGCGGTTCGGTCGGGCGACACGTCCGCCCGATGCGAGAGCCAATCGTTCATCGGCGGTTCGTTCATCACTCGCTCGTTTATTCCCCGCTCGTTCCTCTTCCGTTCGTTCATGACTCACCCCACGTATCCGCCACGCCGTTTCCGGGTTCCTGCGGAACGCTGACCGACCCGTCCACGAGTCGCGCCCGGTCGGGACCCAGATCCCGCCCCAGAAGCGTTCCGGTCGCCACCCCGCAGGCGAGACGGTCGGGAATCGCGGCCGCCGCGTGAATCGCCGCCGTCCGGGCGACGACGCCGTCGATGGTGGTCGTGACGACCGGCGTGACGCCCTCGTTCCGGGCGCGTTTCGCGACCTCCACCACCCGATCAGGACCGCCGATCACCATCGGTTTGCAGATCAGCACGTCGGCGGCACCCGCGTCGAGGACCGCCTCGACCGACGTTTCCGCGATGGACTCGTCCACGGCGACGCCGACCGGCCGGCCGCGCAGGTCGGCGAGACCGCCGATGTCGTCGGCCGGAAGCGGTTGTTCGACGTAGGCGATTCGAAGCGAGTCGAACTTGTGAAACGCTTCGCGTGCCTCCGCGCGTGACCACCCGCCGTTCGCATCGACGCGGAGTTCGACGTCCGATCCGACCGCATCCCGAACCGCCCGGAGGCGGGACACGTCGTCCGTAAGCGAACGTGCACCGACTTTCACCTTCACGGACTCGAACCCGGAATCGACCGCGTCCTCCACCGCCGCCACGGTCTCGATACGCGAACAGTCGCCGACGGTGGCGTTGGCCGGAACCGACTCGACGTGGTCCGGCCCGCCGAGAAACCGATACAGCGGTTGGTCCTCCCGCTTCGCCCGCAGGTCCGCCAGCGCGAGCGCGAAGCCGTGTCTGGCCGCCGGTGTCGATTCGAGGGACGACAGTGCGCTCTCGGGGTCATCGACGTGCGCGATGGCCGCGCGACACGCCGGAAGTGATTCGGTCCACCCCGGAAGCGGCGTCGCCTCGCCGATGCCGACGTCGTCGCCGTCATCGATGCGAATGAGGATGCCTTTTCGGTGCTCGATGGGGCCGTGTGCCGTGTCGAGCGGCGACTCCAGCGGAAGCGAGAACTCGTGCGTTTCGATAATCATACCGTCATACCGATGGCGAAACAGACCGCGTGGACGGCCAGCAGTTTTCCGGTCTGTTCGAGCGCCGGATTGAGCGCCTCACCCGACGTCTTCGTGAGCATCGTCCGGGTGATCATCGCGGCGTACGGAACCGTGATGAGCGGCAGGAGGACGGCGAGACCGAACGCCGACGTGGTCGCGAAGTAGATGGGGACGAGGTAGGAAAGGGCGAGCATACCGATGAACTCGCCGCGACTCGCACGGTAGCCGATGAGCACCGCCAGCGTCTTCTTTCCCGCTTTCCTGTCGTTCTCCAAGTCACGGACGTTGTTGACGACGAGGATGTTCGTCGAGATGGCCGCGACCGGGAGGCTCGCCAGGAACGCGGTCATCGTGACGGTTCCCCCCGGAATGGCGAGCAGGAACGGCGCGGCGACGAGGCTCGCGGCCTGCACGTAGAACGTTCCCATCACGGCGATGACGCCGAAGAAGACGAAGACGAACAGGTCGCCCAGTCCGTGTGAGCCGAGCGGAAACGGCCCGCCAGCGTAGGCGATGCCGCTGATGACGCTCGCGAGGCCGATGACGAGGATCGGTAATCCCCCGACGTAGACGAGGTAGACCCCGACGACGATGGCGAGCAGGAAGGTGCCGTACATCGCCCGTTTGACCTCGTTCGGCGCGATGAGCCCCGACTGTGTCACGCGGGTAAATCCCGTCCGTTCGTCGGTATCGACGCCCTTCACGGCGTCGTAGTAGTCGTTGGCGAAGTTCGTCCCGATCTGGATCAGCGCCGCGCCGATGAAAGCCGCGAGCGCCGGAAGCGGCGCGAACTGCTTCTCGTGAAGCGCGAACCCGATGCCGACGATGACGGGCGCGGCGGCCGCCGGAAGGGTATGTGGCCGCGCCGCCATCAGCCACGCCTGCTTCCGAGAGACGTCTGTGGCCGTATCGTTCATTATCGAGATAGTTCCGGCGAGAGGTGTATAGCATCTACGGTTTCACAGGACTCTTACCGGATTTTCTCTCCGGAGAAACGGATTCGACGGCGCGGGCGAGGAATTTCGTTTACGTGCTTCTCGTCACAAGGTGGAGATATGGACGGAAGACGGCTCGTTCTGCAGGAGTAGATCGACTCGTTTCGAGTGACGACGCTCGTCACGAATTGGGGTTGATTGTCGTTCTCGTGTGATTTTTCGCGCCGGATGAGAGGCTTCGAAAGCCCCTGTCCGGTCACGACGAACGTGGGGCGAAAGCGCCGATCAGTCCGTCTCCGGGATGGCGTAGGACCCGGCGAGGAAGAACAGCACGGCGAGGGCGGCGAGGATGACCAAGTCACCGCCGACGGCCCCGTGGGAGTACGTCAAGGTTCGGACGCCGCGCGCGAAGTACGTCAGCGGCGAGATGTTCATGATGGGACGGAACCACGACGGTAGGAGGTCCGGCGTGACGAACGTGTCCGAGAGGAACAGCAACGGCAGGGCGATGGCGTTGCTGGCGGCGATGACGCCGTCCGAGGACCCGGCGTAACTCCCCAGCAGCGAACCGAGACCGCAGAACAGCGCGACCGCCAGCGCGATGAAGACCGCGACGGCAGGCAACGTGGCGAGGGAGACGCCCGTGCTCGTCACGAGGGTCATCAGCACGAGGATGATGACGCCCGCGAGGCCGATGATGACGACGTTGACGAGGGTGTGTGCGAGCAGCCATTCGGCTCTGGTGAGCGGCGTGGTCGCCAACTTCTCGAAGCGGTTCGACTCGCGATGCCGGGAGACTGAACTCCCGACGCGCGAGAGGGGCGTGAACAGCACGACGACGGCGAGGTAGCCCGGCAGGTAGTACGCCGGGGGTTTCGAGAACAGGCCGCCCGAGCCACCCGAACCCGGATTCGTCTGTACCAGCACCGCGAAGATGAGGATGAGGATGACCGGGAAGAAGAACGTGAAGAACACGGCGGTGCGACGGCGGAGGAACGACCGCCACGCCGCACCGGCCTCCGACCTGACGCGACCGAACGACGTCATTGGTCACCTCCGGCGATGGCGGCCTCACCGGCATACCGCGTGGTTTCCGGCCCGAGCGATGCGCCGGTCAGCCTGAGGTACACGTCCTCCAAGTCCGGTTCGGTCCACGTCAGGGCCTCGTACTCGACGCCGCGGCTGTTCAAGTCCGTGACGACCTCCCCGATGTCGGCGGGGGTGACGCCGTCGAACACCAGTCCGGCTTCGGTCTCCTCGACGGTGTATCCCATCTCGACGGAGGACCGTGGGGTCGCGGTTTCCACGACGAGTCGGCTCTCGCCGCCGTACTCGCCGATGAGCGAGTCGGGCGTTCCGACGGCGACGATTTCGCCGTCCGCGAGGAGTCCGACCCGGTCGGCCAGTTGTTCCGCTTCGGCCATGTAGTGAGTCGTCAGAAAGACCGTCGTTCCGCCGTCCGCGAGGTCCTCGACGAGTCCCCAGAGCGCGCGACGTCCGGCCGGATCGATTCCGGTCGTTGGCTCGTCCAAAAAGAGGATGTCGGGATCGTTGACCAACGTCACAGCCACACAGGCCCGGCGTTGTTGTCCTCCGGAGAGGTTCTCGTACCAGGTGTCGCCCGTGTCGGTGAGACCGACGTCGGCGAGAGCATCGTCGGGGTCGCGGGCGCCGTCGTACAGGCCCGCGTAGTACGCGACGAGTTCACGGGCCGAAAGCCGGGCCGGAGGGTCGAACGACTGCGGAAGCAGTCCCACCCGTGACTTGTCCACGTTACCGGGTGGCGCACCGAGGATGGAAACGCTCCCGCCGTCGGGAGTCATCGTCCCGGTCAGTGACCGGATGAGTGTTGTCTTGCCCGCCCCGTTCGGCCCGATGAGCGCGAACACTTCGCCCGCGCCGACCGAGAGGGAGACACCGTTCAGTGCGACGGTGTCGCCGTATTCCTTCCGAACGTTCTCGGCGACGAGTGCGTCGGACATGCCCGGAACTTCTCGCCGTTGCTAAGTAAGGAGTTCGATTCGACCACCAAGCGGTCCGTCGACCGACATCACATCGAAATCGGAACTGACTGAGCCAAGATAGTTTTGCCCGAATAATTATTCAACATCGTCCGCGTTCAGCCCATCGATCCTACCGATTCCCGCCCCATCGCCCCCGTAGTCGTTCGATCCGTTCTTCGGTCGGTCGATGGGATATTACGAGTTTCGTTCTCGTCCCCACCGAATCGTCGGCCGCCAGTACAGCAACAGGACGGTGACGACGAACACGACCGTCGAGATGTCGTAGGAACCGGACGAAACCGTCGCGGCGAGTCCCGATCCCGCGCCAGCGACCCCCGTGATGAGCGACGCGACGATGGGCCACGAACAGCTCACGCAGGAGAACAGGCCGAGGACCCCCGAAATCGCGGACCCCGCCGCGTCGAGGACGGTGGCGTAGACGAGATACGCGAGCGAGAGGTAGCCGATCAGTTTGAACGGCAGGATCTCGACCCGAAACACGCTGTTGTGATACAGCAGGGCAGGTCCCCATCCCGGCGGGAGCCACGAGATTCGAAACCCGTTCGCCAGCGATCCGGGGAGCGCTCCGGTGCGGCCGAACAGACCGCCGAAGTACGCGACGAGGACGAAATACCCGATTGCGATGGCGAGCGCGACCCACCGGTCGCGCTCGTTCGTTCGAACCGGGTTCGTCTTCCACACCGCGTACAGCCCGACGTTTATCCAGATGAAGGGGTAGAGCAGGTAACGGAAGCCATAGCCGTGGGACAGTCCCTTGACGGCGAGAAAGGCCAGCAGCGCGAACAACTCCGCGTTCAGCACGACGGCACCCAACAGCAGCGATTCGTGGGACGGCCGATAGCGTGTGAATGCGGTGCTCATAGTACGAGTGCATCGACGACGATGGCGAGCAACAGCGCCCCGAGGTAGGCGTTCGACGCGTGGAACGAGCGGAACGCCGCCTTGTCGTCGCGTTCGCGGTGGAGTTGAACGACCGCGACCAGGAAGACCGCCCCGAACACGATGGTCGTGAGCGCGTACAACCAACCGAGGGTCGTCACCGTGGCGAGGACCCCCGACGCGAGCAGCGTCGCACCCAACCACAGCAGGATGTGTTTTCGGGTCTCGGCCTCGCCGCGAACCACGGGCATCATCGGGAATCCACCGCGCGCATAGTCGTCCTTGTACGCCAGCGCGAGGTTGTAGAAGTGGGCGGGCGTCCACAGGAAGATGACACCGGCCAGCACCAGCGCGGGCAGGCCGATATCGTCGGAGACGGCGGCCCAACCGATGAGCGCCGGAAGTGACCCGGCCAACCCGCCGATGACGGTGTTCTGCACCGTGTTCGGCTTCAGGATGAGCGTGTAGATCACGCTGTAGAACACGATGGCGAACAGGCCGAAGATAGCGACGAGCAGGTTCACCGAGAGGAAGACGGCCAGCGACGCGGCGGCCAGCAGGAAGCCGAAGGCGATGGCGTTCCGAAGCGGAATCTGTGCCGTCGCGGCGGGGCGGTCCGCGGTGCGGTTCATCCGCTTGTCCACGTCGCGTTCGAGGACGTGGTTGAACGTCCCGCTCGCGCCGATGGAGAGGACGCCGCCGGTGAGCGTGGCGACGATGGTGCTCACCTGCAACGTATCGGATCCGGCCGCGAGCGCCATCCCCGCCGAGGCGACGAGACAGAGCAACCACATCAAACGCGGTTTCATCAGGCGGAAGTAGGCGTACGCGGTCGCCGTGATGCCGACGAGGTCGCCGGTTTCGGTCGGTTCGTCGATGGGTTCCGGGTCGGTGAACGTCATACCGACCGCCCCATCCGACTCTTCGGGTTCGAGCGTCCACGCGAGTGCGAGGACGACACCGGTGAAGATCGCCATGCCGACGACGAGGTGGGTGTCGGCGAACGAGGTCGTCGTCGCGGAGGTGGCCGCATACGCGCCGAGGACGACCTGTATCGGGTAGAGTATCGCGGCGAACCCGATTCCCGCTTTCACTCGCGGTCGGGAGTTACGACGGAACGCCAGCACGGTCGTGGCGAACAACAGCAGGCCGACGACGAGCGCGACCACGCGATGGGTCCACGCGATGATGAGGTTCGGATCGTGGAACGGAACGATCCAATGGCCGTTGCAGGCGGGCCACGTCGGGCACGCGGAGACGGCGTTGACGAGCGAGGTCGTCGCACCGACGACGACCAAGAGATAGACGCCGACAACGGTCGCTGTCAGTGCACGTTCGAGCCGTCCAGATGAGGAATCCTGCAATGGCACCGTTGTCTGACGAATTGTATCCCCGCGTACTTAGACCATCCGACTTTCGACGGCAGTGAAGTCAGCACATATTTATGGATCACTTCCGAAGGCTAGGCCAATATGGATTCCAAGCGGATGGGACTCATCGTGGCCCTCGGCGCGATGTTCCTCGCAGTCGCTGTCGACCCTGTAGCGGCCTACAATTCGACGACAGACTCCCTGATTCGGACGCTCAACAGCCAGTTGTTGTACGCGGCGATCCCCATCTCGATCCTCGTCGAGGGGATCCTCTTCTACACCGTCTGGAAGTTCCGCAACAACGACGACCCGAAACCGACGAAGGAGAACCGACGGCTCGAAATCACGTGGACGGTCGCAACCGCGATCGTCCTCCTCTTCGTCGGGGTCGCGTCCTACGGCGTCATGGCGAACCAGTACGTCACGGTGACGCCGAAGGACACGATGAACAAGGAACCGAACGCGGTCACCGTCGACGTCATCGGTCAGCGCTACTTCTGGACCTACAACTACCCCGAGCACAACATCACGGGTTCGACGGACCTCTACATCCCGAAGGACAGACCGGTGTACTTCAACGTCACATCGACCGACTGGATACACTCGTTCCACGTTCCCAAACTCGGATTGAAACAGGACGCGATACCGGGCGAGAACAACACCATCAAGACGAAAGTCACGAAGGAAGGGGTGTATCAGGTGTACTGTGCTGAGTACTGTGGCTCCGGTCACTCGGTCATGCTGAGCAAGGTGCACGTCGTCTCGAACGCCAAGTACGAGAAGTGGCTGAAACAACAGGAGAAGAAGAACTCCGGCGGAAGTTCGAGCGGCAACGGCGGGAACAACAGTTCGAGCAGCGGCGGTAACAACAGTACTGCGGGTGGCAACAACAGTTCGAGCGGTAACAGTACTGCAGGCGGCAACAACTCGTCGGCGTAATACCGATTTTTTCCGTTTCGATGATGATTCCGTAGTGATGACTCAGGCATACTGAAACCATCGCCGACAGTTCGTCCGACGAGCGCCTTTGGGTGCATTTTTAGTAGTCGGGCCGCAACCGTCTCTGTATGACGGTAACGGACGATTCGACAGAGGAGCACGGCCATCACCTCCCGGCCGTCGAAGACTGGCCGAAAGGCTTCGGCGAGGCGTCGTGGTGGCCGATCATCACGGTACTCGGCGCATCAGGGTTCTACGTCGGTGCCGCACTGTACATTCTGGGACACGGCGGGGACACCATGGTCGGGCCGAACGTCGGCCCCATCGTGTTCATCTGTGCCGCCGCGGTCTTCCTCAGCGGACTGTACGGGTGGGTGTATCACGCCTTCGTCAAGCACTTCTGGAGTAAGGAGTCATCCGGATCGCCGAAGCTACGCTTCGGGATGATAATGTTCCTCTGCACCGAAATCGCGACGTTCGGTGCCGGGTTCGTCTACTACTTCTTCATCCGGGTCGGAACGTGGCCCCCGTCGATCGGAGAGGTTCCCGACGTCGTCAGTTCGATCGTGTTCATCAACACGATACTGCTACTGGCCAGCAGTGTCACGATTCACTGGGCGCACATCCAACTCAGAAAGAACAACAGGAGTGGATTCATCGCCGGTCTCGCAACGACGCTCGTTCTGGGTGTCATATTCCTCGGCGGGCAGGTGTACGAGTACTATGACTTCATCATCGAAAAGGGATTCACCTTCACCGGCGGCGTGTTCAACAGCGCGTTCTTCGGCCTGACCGGACTGCACGGGCTGCACGTGACGATGGGTGCGGTGCTCCTGGGCATCGTGTTGGTTCGTTCGCTGTACGGGCAGTACTCCGCAGATCGTCACGTCTCCGTGACGACCGTCTCGATGTACTGGCACTTCGTGGACGCGGTGTGGATCTTCCTCGTCGTCGTGATCTACTTCGGTTCGCAGATCGACTTCTGACCGCGAACTCGTTTTCCCGTTTTCCCCGCTCCCGAGCGCTCGCTGTCGAGACGTCTGCTCTCCGAGCGCCAGTTCGAACGCTCCCACCCCGACTCGGCGATCCGTGAACATGGAAACACGCGTTCGCAAGATTGAAACGCGAGAATGGAGAATTCCGTGGTATGGAACTGCGGGTTATCGAGAAGAGCGATACGGAACTCCGGATCGAAATCGGGGACGAGGACCACACCTTCATGAACGTGTTGAAGGGTGCACTCCTCGAAACCGAGGGCGTCGCGGCGGCGACCTACGACCTGAACCCCGAGCAGTCGGGTGGACAGACTGACCCCCTCCTCACCGTCAAAACCGAGGACGGGGTCGATCCCATCGACGCCTTGGAGGCCGGTGCACAGAACGTCAAAGACAAAACGGGCGCGTTCCACGAAGCGTTCACGAGCGCCTGAGTTTTCGGGTTCGTATTTCGTTTCGGTCTTCGTGATGCACGACGAGTGACCGGAAAGTCACAACCGAACAGGCACGTCACGGTCCGCGAGGTACTCCTTTACCTCCCGAATCGAGTACTCGCCGAAGTGGAAGATCGACGCCGCGAGCGCCGCGTCCGCGTTCGCGTCGGTGAACACCTCGTACGCGTCCTCCGGGCCGCCACACCCCGACGAGGCGATGACGGGCGTCGAAACCGAATCGCAGACGGCCTTGGTCAGCGGGACGTCGTAACCGTCCTTCGTCCCGTCCGCGTCGATGGAATTGACAAACAACTCGCCCGCGCCGCGCGACTCGGCTTCCTTCGCCCATTCGACCACGTCGATTCCGGTCCCCTCGCGGCCGCCCTTGACCGTGCACTCGAACCAGCAGGACTCGCCGTCCACCTGTTCGTAGTGTTCACCCTCCTCGTCGAACCGTCTGCGGGCGTCGACGCTGATGACGATACACTGACTGCCGAACGCCGTCGCACCCTCCGTCACGAGTTCCGGGCGCTCCAGCGCGGCGGTGTTGATCGACACCTTGTCCGCTCCGGCGCGCAGTGTCTCCTTGATGTCCTCGCGGGTTCGGATGCCGCCGCCGACGGTCAGCGGGATGAACACCTCGTCGGCGACAGAGGAGACCACGTTCAACATCGTCTCGCGGCCGTCCGCGCTGGCCGTGATGTCGAGGAAGACGAACTCGTCCGCGCCCGCCTCGTTGTACTGGCGCGCCATCTCGACCGGGTCGCCCGTGTACTGTAAGTCCTCGAAATTGACGCCGGTGTACACCGCCGGGTTCCCGTCGTCGTCCAAGTCCACGTCGATACACGGGATGATCCGCTTGGTGAGAGTCATTGGGGGTGGGTTGGGAACCGGACGGCAAAAGGAGACGGGTTACGGGAAAGGTTGCGAATAGGTAGTGAGAAAACAGAGTGTCGAGTGGAGTGGATTCCAACTACATTCGTTTGGCCTTCGTGATGCGGACAACAGAAGGTACGTAAACGTCGGCCCGATAGCACCGGTATGGCCGAAATCGACGTGGAACCCGTCGAGCAAATCGACGAGGACGTCGTCCCCGCGGGGATCGATGCACCTGAGTACGTGCTGTACGGCGGCAAAGGCGGCGTCGGGAAGACGACGATGGCCGCCGCGACGGCGCTGGCGAGCGCGCGCGACGGAACACGAACGCTCGTGGTCTCGACCGACCCGGCACACTCCCTGTCGGACACGTTCGAGTGCGACATTCCGGCGGAAGCGACGCGCATTCGGGAGGATATTCCCCTCTACGCGGCGGAGATCGATCCGGACGCCGAACTGGAGGAACAGGCCGGAATGATGGGCGAAGGAAGTCCGCTCGGCGGCATGCTCGGTGACGAGGAAGATGGCCCGATGGCGTCGCTCCTCGGCGGGGCGATGCCCGGCGCGGACGAGGCCGCCGCGATGCAGAAGCTAATCGAGTTTCTGGACGACGAGCGGTTCGACCGCGTCGTCGTGGACACCGCGCCGACGGGACACACCCTCCGGTTGCTGGAACTGCCCGAACTGATGGACACGATGGTGGGCCGGATGATGAGCCTGCGCCAGCGATTGAGTGGGATGATGGACGGCGTGAAGGACGTGTTCGGCGGCGGTGCCGACCCCGAGGAGGGAATGGGCGACCTCGACGAACTCAAGGAACGGATTCAGGAACTCCGGACGACGCTACGGGACCCGTCGCGGACCGACTTCCGCGTCGTCATGATCCCCGAGGAGATGAGCGTCTTCGAATCCAAGCGCCTGCTCGCGCGACTGGAGGAGTTCGGAATTCCGGTCGGCACGGTCGTCGTCAACCGCGTGATGGAGAACCTCGCGGACGTGACCGATTCGGTCGATTCGGAGCAGTTCGCCACTCCAAATCTCGACGATTGTGAGTTCTGCCAACAGCGCTGGGAGGTCCAGCAGGGCGCGCTTCGGGAAGCACAGGACGTGTTCCGCGGGCACACGATCAAGCGCGTTCCGCTGTTCGCCGACGAAGTCCGCGGCGAGGAGATGTTGCGCGTCGTCGCCGCCTGTCTGGACTGATTCTTCGATTTTGTCGTCTCTTCCGTTTGCTACGAGATGGGGTTGGTTTTGTTTTGATTTCAGTATCCAAGCCGCATCAAGACCGTCGCGCGCCATGCGGATGGTGTGGTTTCGTGCTCGAACGGGGATGGTCATAAAAGAATCAAACACGACCCCTCGTCGCGCTTCCCGATTTAGTCGAAGAACTTCTTGACCCAGTCGTTGGTCGAGAGTTCCGTCACGGTCCCGTACAGTTTGTCGAGCCACGCGGCGGGCAGGATGCGCGCGTACTCGGTTATCCGCGCCATCGTCCCGACCTGATAGCGGGCGTTCGGGTGCTGAACGTTCGCCGCGTCGAGGATGGTGTCAGCGACTTCCTTGGGGTGGACCGCGCCGGGCATGCCGCCGTCGATGGCCTGCCGGTCGCCGTACATCTTGTAGAAACTTTCGTATCCACCGGAGCGCTCGACGCCCTCGACCTCGTCGCTGGCGCGGTCGTAGAACTCGGTATCGACCGGGCCGGGTTCGACCAACACGACGTCCACGTCGTATTCGGAGACTTCACCGCGGAGGGAGTCCGAGATACCTTCCAGCGCGAACTTCGACCCGCTGTAGATTCCCATGCCGGGCACCGCCACGCGGCCGACCGCGCTGGAGACGTTGATGATGGTCCCTTTTCCGCGCTCGCGCATGTGCTCCAATGCGGCACGGGCCAGTCGAAGCGGCCCGTAGACGTTCACGTCGAACTGCGCGTGCACCTGTTCGATCGGCACGTCCTCGACGGGACCGGGCTGAGCGTAGCCCGCGTTGTTGACGAGGCAGTCGAGGTGGCCGTGCTCGTCGATGATCCTCCCGATGACGCGCTCCACGTCCTCGTCCTCGGTGACGTCGAGCGTCGAAATAGTACAGCCCTTCTCCCCGAGCGTCTCGATATCGGCGGGGTTTCGGCCGGTCGCATACACTTCCCAGCCGTCCGCGAGAAACGAGAGCGCGGCCTCCCGACCGATTCCCGACGAACAGCCAGTTATCAGCACAGTCTCAGCCATGGGGTTTCCTTCGGACGGGGGTGGCTAAGTATCAACGGTTTCCTTCACGTCATCAGCGTAGGCGTCCGCCCGCCGCGTCGGTTCGGGAAGTTTGTACCCCGCACAGAGCTGCCAGACCAGATCCGCGGTCGTCTCGGCGCTCACGCGGTGGCCCGAACTGACGTACAACGGGTTGATGTGGCGCTTCTCGGGGTTCGGATACTGGCGCGACTGGAGCGCGTACCCGATAACCGTCCCGTCGGGCGCGCTGACCCGCGAATTCGCCACCACGGGAACGCGCTCGCCCGCGTCCATGTGCCCCTGCGGCGGGTCGCGCAACTCGCCACAGAGCAGATTCTTGGCGACGCCGACGGTCGGCAGGTCCAACATCACGCCGACGTGCGTGGCGATTCCGGCCTGCCGGAAGTGGATGCGGCCGCTTCCGTCCACGACGGCGAGGTCGGGCGAGACGGTCAACTTCTCGAAGGCGCGCAAAATTGCGGTTCCCTCCCGGAACGACAGCAGTCCGGGGATGTACGGGATCTCCGTCTCGACGGCGGCGTGGACGCGCTCCACGACCTCCCCATCCCGCGACGCGACGAGCGCACTCACGGCGAGGTCGTCGATGAACGCCTGATCCACGCCGACGACGACGGGGGAGTCATTGGTTGCGGGCGTTTCGTCACCGGTCGGCAGGTGCGTCTGCTCCTCGTCGGTCGCTTCCGCACGAACGCTACCCGCGTCGAAGTCGAACGCGTCCTCGAAAATAGCCGTCTC
>NZ_JBAWAC010000585.1:0-8516 GCF_049589095.1 Haladaptatus sp.
GGCCGGTCGGCTGACCGGCCTGCTCGCGAGTTGTGAGATCGAATCGTGATCGAATACGGTGTCGCCCGAAACGAATCCTCCGCGAGAAGAGCGAAACCGCGTCGTCTACGGGATGCGGTTCAGAACCGGACCGTCTTCACGTCGTCGTCGGTGCCGTAGACGACCTCATCGACCATGTTCACGAACAGGCCGTGTTCCTGTGCGCCGGGGATTCGGGCCAACTCCGTCGCCCGCTCCTCCGGATTTTCGATGTCGCCGAAATCGCAGTCCACGATGAGGTTGCCGTTCGCCGTGAACAGCGGGCCGTCCTTCTTCTCCGCGTAGCGAACCGATGGATTGCCGCCTTGGTCGCGAATCCACTCCTTGACGACCTCCCGCGATTCGGGCAGGATCGAGAGCGGGACGGGGTACGACAACGGCGTCGATCGTTTCTGGTCGTCCGTGGCGATGACGAGTTTCTCCGCCATCGAGTCGATGAGTTTCTCCCGTGCGTGGGAGGCACCGCCGCCCTTGACGACGTGCGGGTTCTCGGGATCCCACTGGTCCGCGCCGTCGATGGCGACGTCAAGTTCCGTCACCTCGTCTACGTTTATCAGCGGAATCCCGACTTCCTTCGCCAGTTCGTGGGACTGGAGTGACGTCGCCACTCCGCGAACGTTCGTGAGCGTCCCTTCGTCTATCTTCCAGCCGATTTTGGCGATGGCCCATGCCGTCGTGCTGCCGGTGCCGAGGCCGACGTCCATCCCATCCTCGACCACTTCGGCGGCTTCCATTCCGCCGCGGCGGCGCTTGTCCATCAGCACGTCCTCGGCCGAACTCTTGATTCGGCGCGGTGACGGGATGACGCGGATGTTGTCGCGTATTTCGTCCTCGTCCAACTCGAAATCGCGGTCGGCGAGTTCGTTCTTCGCCTCCTCGACGGTCTCGTCCTCGGTTTCCGCCCAGACGCTGACGTCGTGGCCTCCTTGCTGGTAGCTGAACTGTTTTGCCATTGTTTAATCGTCCAGGTCCATGCGGTCTTTCGGTCGGACTGCCTCCTTTCGCTCTTTGTCCTTCTCCAGGTGTGAGCGGGACACGTTGTCCACGCGTCCGGTGACACGCTCCTTGAGGATGTCGTCGTCCTCGCCGAACGGATGGGTCCCGAAGCCGTGACGCATCGCCGCGATGGCCTGGTAGGCGTGCTCCTGATTGCCACGCGACTTGAACAGCTCGGTGACCGACTGGCTGATGACCGGGATCGGCGTTTCGCCCTTGAATGCCTCCTGTACCAGCCAGTTCACCTCGCCGGTGTCCTCGATGTAGTTCGGCACGTCCTCGTAGTTGTCCTCCCCGATCTGGTCGCGCATGAGTTCGACCAGCCAGCTTCGGATGACCGACCCGTTGGACCAGTTGTTGAACACGTCCTCCAGATCGACGTCGAAATCACCGGCTTCGAGCAGTTCGACGCCCTCGGCGATGGACTGGAGCATCCCGAACTCGACGCCGTTGTGGACGAGCTTCACGAAGTGCCCGCTTCCCGGCGGGCCGACGTGCAGCAGTCCGCCATCGACGGACAGTTCGTCGAGGATGGGTTCGGCGATTTCGAACCCTTCCTCCCGGCCACCGACCATGAAACAGGCCCCGTCGCGCGCACCCGGCGGGCCACCGCTGGTGCCGGTGTCGAGGTAGTAGATGCCGTCCTCCCACACGCGTTCCTCCCGGCGCATCGAATCCCGCCAGAAGGAGTTGCCGCCGTCCATCACCACGTCGCCTTCGTCGAGGTGTTTCACGAGTTCGTCCAGTTGCTCGTCTATCAGCTCCCCGGCCGGGAGCGACAGGTAGATGACCCGTGGTGCATCGAGGCGGTTCGCCAGCTCCTCGTACTCCCCGCTGTCGAGTACCGTCACGCCCTTGTCTTTCAGCTCCGGGCGGTCGGCCGTATCACAGCCGACGACGTCGATATCCTTTTCGGTCGCTTGCTTCGCCAAGTTCCCACCGATCGAACCGAGTCCAATTATTCCGAGTTCCATGTGTACAATCTCTCGCACGTCGTTCGTTTTCCCGGCGAAATACCCGCGTGGAAACGGCTTTCCGCCGGTGACTATCCTATCTCGCTTCGGTAAAACGACAACACAGCGAAGGACTAAATCATTCCGGCCCTGTCGGCCGAAAATCACCTCGTACGCACCGCTGTCGCCGTGCTGGCCGTCGTTCGCCCGGAGTGTGTTCGTCGGTTCCGTTATCGCCTCCTCACGGAAATCTCGTCGATGGTCGGCAGCGATATCGAATCGACGTAGTGGGACAGGGGCTCGTCGGCCCGTTCGATCGGGTATAGCTCGCGAACCAACGGGAGAACCGAGACGCCGGCACCGATGGCCGCTCCGGCGACCTTTCCCTTCGTCCCGAACCGCTTGCCAGCCTCGTACCCTGTCCTCACGTGTCCGATGCCGTCCAGATACTGCCCGACATCGATGCCTTCGTTCGGGTTCGCGGATTCCGGATCGAAGGTGTCCCTGGTGCTGTTGTACGCACCGTACACCGTTCCCGCCCCCGCTCCGAAAACCGCACCGTACGGACCGGCGGCATACCCCTGTCGAGCGCCGTTGAAGGCGCTCTTGGCCGCGTATCGATGATCCACTTCGTCGAGAAACTGCCGGATTTCGACCGTGAGCGCCGTCGTCGACTGGCCGGTCGTCTCCGCGACGGACGATGGCTTCGGTATGGCTTCGACGCCCTCGCTCCCGTCCACGCGGCCGCGGACGGACTCGGCGGTTTCCCGTACCGTTCGCAACGCTTCGCCGCCCGCTTCCGACCCCGTGTTGGCCGTTTTGCGCGCGACTGTTCCTCCGACACCACGCGCTCTTCGTGCCGCCGTCATCGTCCGCGCTTTGGCGTCGTTGGCGACCTCGTTGGCGTGGTCTCGGAGTCCCATGTCTAACTCTACATCGCTAACGGGTGTGTCTCTTATCGTTGCTATCGAAAGCACCGTAATTACCCCCCGTCCGTCGGCTTCCGTTTTCCCTCCGATTCGCTCGTGGGCTCGGGTGGGCCGTTAGAAATTACCCGCTGGATACCGGTATCCAACCCGTCCGACGTGTAAGCAGGGACCGGATTCATCGAGACCGAACCCACTCCCTACGTCTTCCCGTCGCACACGACGAACTCGAAACGCCCGGAAAACCGACCGCGATTCCACCCATCACATGCCAGAAAATCACGTCCCCGACGAAACGGAAATCGTCGTCATCGGTGCGGGACCCGGCGGCTACGTCGCCGCCATCCGCGCCGGACAGCTCGATTTCGACGTAACGCTCATCGAAAAGGACGCCTACGGCGGCACATGCCTGAACTACGGCTGTATCCCGTCCAAGGCACTCATCGCGGCGACCGACGTGGCCCACGAGGCGGAGACCGGCGAGAACCGTGGCATCCACGCCGACCCCGACATCGAATTCGGTCGGACGGTGGACTGGAAGGACGGCGTCGTGGACCGCCTCACCGGCGGCGTCGAACAACTCTGCGAGGCGGCGGGTGCGTCGCTCGTCGAAGGTGGCGCCGAGTTCGCCGACTGTTCGACGGTCACAGTTCGAACCGACGATGGCGAGCACGAGTTGGCGTTCGAGCACGCCGTCGTGGCGACCGGTAGCCGCCCCGTTTCACTCCCCGGATTCGCGTTCGAGGACGACCCGATCCTCGACTCGCGGCAGGCCCTCGCGCTCGAAGATGCGCCCGATTCGCTACTGGTCGTCGGCGCGGGCTACATCGGCATGGAACTCGCTGGCGCGTACGCGAAGGCCGGAACCGACGTGACGGTCGTCGAGATGTTGGACGAAATCCTCCCCGGATACGGCGACCGACCGAGCGAACTCGTCCGCGAACGCGCGGAGGACCTCGGCGTCGAGTTCCACTTCGGCGAGGGGGCCGAGGAGTGGACCGACGACGACGGGGGAATCACCGTCGTCACGGAGGACGAGGACGGGAATCGAACCGAGTACGAGGCCGAAAAAGCGCTCGTCGCCGTCGGCCGCGAACCCGTCACCGACACGGTGAACCTCGACGCCATCGACCTCGAACCGACCGACGACGGGTTCATCGAAACCGACGACCGTGGCCGAACCGACCGCGAGAACGTCTTCGCCGTCGGCGACGTGGCGGGCGAACCGATGCTCGCTCACAAAGGGATGCGCGAAGGCGAAGTCGTCGCGGAAGTCATTGCCGGGGAACCGGCCGCGCTCGACCATCAGGCCGTCCCCGCCGTCGTGTTCACGGACCCCGAAATCGCCACGGTCGGGATGACCGAGGACGAGGCGGTCGATGCCGGATACGACGTAACGACCGGCGGGATGCCCCTGCAGGCCAACGGCCGCGCGATGACGCTGGACGACGATGATGGATTCGTCCGCGTCGTGGCCGACGCCGAGGACGGCTATCTGCTCGGTGCGCAACTCGTCGCTCCCGAAGCGTCCGAGCTAGTTGCCGAATTCGGCCTCGCGCTGGAACTCGGAGCGACAGTGGACGACGTCGCCGCGACGATTCACACCCATCCGACGCTCTCGGAGGCCGCGAAGGAAGCCGCCGCGAACGCCCGCGATCACGCGATCCACACGCGAAACAGCGACCGATGACGGAGAATACAGGACCATGATCGACCCGACACCCGCACCGAACTCGACACGCCCAACGGCGAACGCACCGAGTCGCATCGTTTCGGAAGTACCGGCGGTTTCCTCCCCGGCGGTGTCCGACCATGTCTGAGGAGACGTGGGACGAAGCGGCCCGGTCCCGCGACTTCCACCAACTGATGGACGACGACGGCGGCATCCTCGACGGTGCCGACGTGCCGGACCTCGGAGACGACGAACTCCTTGGTCTGTACCGAACGATGGTGGGGACCAGAACGATCGAAGACACGATGTTGAACCTCCAACGGAGCGGTGAGGCGAGCCTCGTCGCGCGCGAGCGCGGCGAGGAAGCCACGCCTCTCGGTGCCGCCGCCGCCCTCTCGGAAGGCGACTGGATCTTCTATACCTACCGTCAGAACGCCGCGCTCCTGCACTGGGACGTGCCGATGGCCAAGATCGTCGCCGGGACGACCGGACAGGAACCCGAAACCATTGCGGAGGGACTCGACGACTGGGAGTCACCCGTCAACTTCTCGCCGGACTACACGCCGGTCGGCGTGAACGTGACGAACGCGGCCGGGTCGGCCATGACCGACCACTTCCGCGACCGCGACACCGTCTCGTTGGCGTTCATCGGCGACGGCTCGACCAGCGAAGGGTCGTTCCACGACGGGCTGAACTTCGCGGGCGTCTTCGACGCACCGCTCGTCGTCGTCGTCCAGAACAACGGGTGGGCGATTTCGGAACCGTCCGAGCGCCAGACCGGGGCGGAAACGTTCGCGCAGAAGGCCGAAGCGTACGGAATCCCGCACGAACGCGTGGACGGCAACGACGTGCTCGCCGTCTACGACGCCACGAGCAGGGCCGTCGAGCGCGCCCGCGACGGCGGCGGGCCGACGCTCATCGAATGTGTCACCTACCGGATGGGAAACCACAATACGTCGGACAACGCCGACCTCTACCGGGACGACGAACTGAAATCGGAGTGGGCCGATCGCGACCCCATCGAGCGGCTTTCGACGTATCTCGGCCACCGAAACCTCCTCGATGACGACCGGCGCGAGGAGATTCGGGACGAAATCGATGCTGAGGTGAACGACGCCGTGGAGGAAGCACGAAGCGTTTCGGAAACCGATCCGATGCGGATGTTCGACCACCACCTGCACGGCACCTCGTGGCGCGAAGCCCACCAGCGGGCGGAGTTCCAGCGCGAACAGAACGGGGAAAACCCGTTCACTGATTTCTCCGGCGACGCGTTCGACACCGAGCAGTGGGACGACTACGGTCCCGATTTGGGCGTCGATTTCGAACCGCTGAATTCGGACGACGACGGCGTTGAAACGGAAGATATGAACATCGTGACGGCGGTGAACCGAGCACTCCATCAGGAGATGGAACGGGACGAAGACACTCGCGTTCTCGGCTACGACATCGGGATGCTCGGCGGCGTTTTCCGCGCAACCGAGGGACTGCTCGACGAGTTCGGGCCGGACCGCGTGATCGACACGCCGTTGTCGGAAAACGGCATCGTCGGCACCGCGGTCGGGATGGCGATGCGGGACGACCGCCCGGTTCCCGAAATCGAGTTCATGGGCTTCTTCTATCCCGCCTTCGGCCAGTTCATGTACGCCGTCGCCAAGATGTACGAACGCACCGGCGGCGATATCGAACTCCCGATGACGATCCGCATGCCGTACGGCGGCGGCATCAAGGCGCTTGAATACCATCAGGAATCGACCGAGACGTTCGAGATTCACGCGCCGGGCGTCCGCGTGATCTGTCCGAGCACGCCGTACCAAGCCAAGGGTCTGCTGGCGTCGAGCATTCGATGTGACGATCCGGTGGTCTTCATGGAGCCGAAACGGATCTATCGCGGGTTCGACGACCCTGTCCCGACCGACGAATACACGCTCCCGCTTGACGAGGCCCGGACCGTCGAGGAAGGGTCGGACGTGACGGTGCTGACGTGGGGAGCGATGGTCCGTCACGCCGAGAGCGCCGCGGAGGAGGTGGACGCCGACGTGGAGATCATCGACCTCGTGACGCTCTCGCCGCTCGACGTGGAGACGATTCTGGAGTCGGTGAAGAAGACCGGCCGGTGCGTCGTGCTCCACGAAGCGCGCCGGACGCTCGGTCTCGGGGCCGAACTCTCGGCGCTTGTCAACGAGTACGCCCTCGACAGGCTGAAAGCCCCCGTCAAGCGCGCGACAGGGTACGACGTGCACTTCCCTGACAACGATATCGAGGACGACTATCTCCCCGACGCGGAGCGGGCGAAACACGCGATCGAGGCGGTGATGAGTTATGAATTCTGAGCAACAGACAGACCCGACAGGCACGAACCGACAGTTCAGCCCCCCGAAACCGCCCGTTCGTTCCCCCGCCGCGGGAGCGAGGTGGTCGTCATGACCGACTACGAGTTCGAACTCCCGGACCCCGGCGAGGGGTTGACGGAAGCCGAAATCGTGGAGTGGCACGTCGAGGAGGGCGACGACATCGACGAACACGACGTGCTCTGTGAGGTCGAGACCGACAAGGCCGTCACCGACGTTCCGTCGCCGTGTCCCGGCACCATCGCCGAGCGGCAGGTTGACGTCGGCGACGTCGTGCAAGTCGGTGAGGTCTTCGTCGTCATCGAAACCGACTCCCCGCCGAGCGGCGGGGAGGAGGCCGAAGCTGCCGAAGAAGCGCAAGAGGAAGCCGACACCGAGCAAGAAACGGAAGCCGAGGAAGAGGAACCTAAAGAAGAAACGGAGACAGCCGAGCAGGAAGGCGAGACGGAGGAAACCGAGGAGGCTGAAGAAGAAACGGAAGCGGAAGATGTGGAGGAAGAAACGGGGGAGGGCCAAGATGAGGAACTGCAAGCCGAGGAGGAAGCCGACAGCGACGCCGAGGGCGAGGAGTCCCAATCACCAGCGACGGCCGACGAGCGAGTGTTCGCGGCACCACGAACGCGAGCGTACGCCCGCGAGGAGGGCGTAGACCTCTCGACTATCGACGGCACCGGGCCGAACGGACGCGTGCTCCGCAAGGACATCGACGCACATCTCTCCGGACGCGCCGGTGGACCGGCCGGCGGCGGCACGGCGGAAGCCGAGGGCGAAGCGGCCTACGCCATCGAACACCCAACGACCGAAATCGAACCGGTAGCGATCGACGAGGACGAGGAGCGCGCCGAGCGGCGCGACCTTTCGGGGCTTCGCGGGCGCATCGCCGAAAACATGACCCGCTCGGCGGCCGTCGTCCCGCAGTTGACCTCCGGATTCCAGGCCGACGCCACCGAACTCGTGGATCTCAAGGAGCGACTGGACGAGAAACACGACGTTCACATCACGTACACACCGATCCTGCTCAAGGCGGTCGTCCCGGCGCTCAAGGAGTTCCCGATGGTGAACGCCAGCATCGACGACACGACCGACGAAATCGTGGAGAAGTACTACTACAACGTCGGATTTGCGACCCACACCGACGACGGATTGCTGGTGCCCGTCATCAAGGACATCGACAGCAAATCCATCGTGGAAGTAGCTCGGGAGTTGGAGACGCTCGCCGAGGGGGCCCGCGAGCGCTCCATCGACGCCGCCGACATGCGGGACGGGACGTTCACTGTGACCAACCTCGCGACGTTCGGCGAACATCGAACGTTCGGAACACCCATCGTCAACTACCCCGAGGTGGCCATTATGGGTATCGGACGGGTCCGAGACGAACCCGTCGCCACCGAGGACGGCGAGGTCGAAGTACGTCCGCGGATCGACCTCCACCTCTCCTACGATCACCGCCTCGTGGACGGAGCGAAAGCGAACCAGTTCATGGAGTACGTTATCGAAGGCATCGAGGACGAAGACGTCCTCCTGTCGCGACTGTAAGTCAAGAGAGAGAGAGAAAAGCGGAAACCCCGCCGCTCTTTCGTGC
>NZ_JBAWAC010000586.1:0-1933 GCF_049589095.1 Haladaptatus sp.
GTTCGAGTCCGAGTCCGAACCCGACACGATTTGGCCGAGACAACCGCTCACTCCCGCGACAGAAACGGCACTCGCTGCGAGAAATTCACGCCGGTCCATTATCGATCCCGTAGCAACTGCTCGACAATCAATTTTATTATTGATATTTTGCTGTAGGTTTCAATCCCGAAGCCACCACCGAATCGGCAAATGACGACGAGTACCTAACTGGTTTGGTATCGTCTTTTTTCAAAATAACGACGTACCTACTACCATTCTCGGGGCACATACGCCATGAAAGACACACACGTAGAAGCCGGGAAGGCGATACAGCAGCAAACCGGGAAGACGTTTCACCTCGCGACTCGGTTACTGCCCGAGCGGGTGCGCCATCCGACCTACGTGTTGTATGGCTTCTTCCGGATCTGTGACGAAGTGGTGGACGACGCTGTCGACGTTCCACCCGAAGAACAGGCGAAGCGACTGGAATCGCTTCGAAACCAAGCGCTCGGGTCGAAACCGCCCGACGACCCTGTGCTGGAGGCGTTCAACGACCTCCGCGAGTCGCACGGAATCGCGGACGAGGAAGTGGCCGTCTTCATCGACGCGATGGCCGCCGACATCGAGAAATCGCGCTACGAGAACTACGAGGAGTTGGAGGAGTACATGCGCGGGTCGGCCGCCGCCGTCGGCCAGATGATGACCTCGGTGATGAACCCGACTAACCCCGACCGGGCGCGACCGCACGCCACCGCGCTCGGCGAGGCGTTCCAACTCACGAACTTCCTGCGGGACGTGCGCGAGGACATCGAAGATCGGGATCGGATTTACCTGCCACGGACGACACGGGAACGCCACGGCGTCACGGACGAGCAGATCGGACGACTCGAATTCACCGACGGGTTCGCGGCCGTCATGCACGACGAACTCCGCCGCGCGGAGGCGCTGTATCGGGAGGGCGTCGCTGGCATCCAGTATCTCCCCGAGGATTGCCAGTTCGCCGTGTTGCTCGCGGCCGTGCTGTACGCCGAGTACCATCGCGTGATTCGAGCGCAGGGCTACGACGTTCTCTCCCGGGAACCGTCGTTCGGGACCACCAGAAAACTCGTGTTGCTCGCCAAGACTCGCTGGCACTGGCGAAAGACGGGCGACCCGGAAACCGTCTTCCGCGCCGTGAGTCCGGTCGGAACGCCCGAGCATCGCGGGTCGGACGTGGAGCGCCGAGATACGCTTCCGACGCGGTAACGACGACGTTCAGTCGTCGGAACGCGCTTCGTCCGGTCGCCCCCCGTCAGATTCGCTCGCGAAGTCCGGCAACTCCGGAACGGCAGTCGTATCGTGTGAACCGGTCGGCGGGAGGTTGACCGCCGCTGCGGGGGAACCGTCGAGATCGGTTTTCGTGTTCAACGCCGTCATCTCGCCGTCGGCTTCGCGGGCGTCCTGGTCGATTCGCATCGAACAGAACTCCACGCCGCACATCGAGCAGAAGCGGGCGTCCTTGTAGTTGTCCCCGGGAAGCGTCTGGTCGTGGTACGCCATCGCGCGTTCGGAATCGAGCGCGAGGTCGAACTGGCGTCGCCAGTCGAACTCGTAGCGGGCCTCCGAGAGGGCGTCGTCCCAGTCCCGCGCGCCGGGCAGTCCGTTCGCCACGTCCGCGGCGTGAGCGGCGATACGGTAGGCCGCGAGTCCGTCCCGAACGTCCTCCTCGTCCGGAAGGCCGAGGTGTTCTTTCGGCGTCACGTAACAGAGCATGGCCGCACCGGCGCGGGCCGCGTCCGTCGCACCGATGGAACTCGTGATGTGGTCGTAGCCGGGTGCGATGTCGGTGACGAGCGGTCCGAGGACGTAGAACGGCGCACCGCCGCAGACCTCCTGCTGGCGTTCGACGTTCATCGCTATCTCGTCCATCGGAACGTGGCCCGGTCCCTCGACCATTACTTGGACCCCGTGGTCC
>NZ_JBAWAC010000587.1:0-1936 GCF_049589095.1 Haladaptatus sp.
GAGCCGAACTGCAAGTCCGTCAGTGTGGGAAATAAGCCACCCAGCAATCGCCGCGAAGACGGTAATGGAACAGAGAAAACTGACGTACAGGATTCCACCATCCGCAGTAACGGTCGAAACACCCAGAACAGCTATCGGCGTGAGGAGGATGGCGACGTAGAGACCGGCGACGAACGCGTAGAGCGTGTCGGGACGCTCGCCATTGGGTCGGTTGATCCGAGACTCAGTACGTATCGCCATACTTCCCAGTTCTTCACGACCGTTGAAAATACTACCGGGAATGAAAGTAATGGAAATGAAAGTCATCGAATCGGACCATCGGCTCGATACTACCCCCGCGAATGCAACGAGTAGGCGATCAAGAGGACTCCGAGGAACTGAAACAGCCGTGTGATGAGCGTAAGCGGTTGCTGATACTGCAGACCGAGATAGCCTTGGCGGAGTAGCAGCGAGCCGACGAAGGCGATGCCGAACGCGACGGCCGTGAGGAAAAACAGGCCCATCGAGAGCGCTTGCATCGTTCGGCTGTCGTGGCGACGATACCCGCGGTAGGCCTGGTATCCCACGTAGCTACCGACGAGCGTCGACCCGAGGGCGAACGCCATGATGATCCAGTCGATGATGGCGGCCACGGAAGCCATCTCAGAGGTCCTCCCACATCTTCTTGAAGCGGTCGGCTGTGTCGCTCTCCCGTTCTCCGGGGAACGATTCGTCGGTGCGGGTCACAGCCGCCTCGAAGGACCCCGTGTCCAACTCGATGGAGACCTCAGATAGCGTGGCCGTATAAACGCTGTAGTGGTTGTTGCTGGTCCGAATCTTGGTCTGCTCTTCGAGGAGCCCGTGGGCTTGTAATCGTTCCACTCGACGGTAAACCGTCGGTTTGGACATATCGCATTCGTCAGCAAGCTCTTGTGCGGACATTGGTTTGATACTCGTCGCTGCGAGGATTTTCCGGGCGTACTCGTCGCTGAGGACGTCGAGAAGCTCACCCAGCGCAGGATCCTCACTCACGTTTCGGTCGAATGACTGTCTCTCGGATTAATAGGCCCATGGGTTTTGGCCCCGGACAGTCGCGGCGACCGGTTCCAGGAGTATGGCGGGGCTGTCGAAGCAGTACAGCTACTGTGGAGGGGCTGTTGCGTCAACGGTGACCGCGATGGGGAGCATCGTGCTGTCAGAGGCCAAATCACCTTACTACAGGTGAGAGTGCACGTTGTTAGTTCGTCTGATCCCATCGCATTTTGATGAACGTGTCGTCGGATATTATAAAAGGGGGGCGAGTTTCTGGCCCAGAAATTCGTGCGGTCTCAGGCGTGACAGCCCACTGACCGGGCGACTTCGATCATGCGGTCTGTTTCGACACCGGTTCCCCGGACGGTGTAACCGTAGCCGTTACAGTCCCACGAGAGCGAGTTGGTTGGCCCGTGATCGAGACTCGCCGGTCGACCGTCGATCGTCATGTCGCGCTCGTCGGAGTCGATGCCAAGGGTGAAGTTGAACTTCGCAACCGTGAGTTCGCGCCCCTCGGCGGCGTAGCGGAGTCCAACCCCGTCGATGCGCCCGCTTGTCCGTGTCGCGTAGACCAGTTCGAACGCGGGCGGTACGGTCGGATCCGGCACCGAAATCGAACTTCGCGCCTCCAAGTCGGCCCTGCTTTGGTACCACTCCGTCTGTGGGGTGTCCTTCTGCTCTACTGTCGTGTTGGCACCCAAGTCGGGCCGGAACGCGTCCGCCGGTACCTGTGGGTTGAACGTCACGTTCGTGTACGTCGTCGTCACCGACCGTCGGGTGCCGTTAGCGGTCCATTCCGTTTGTTTGCGCAGGGGGTAGAACCGTTCGGTGTCGACCCACAGCCGTTGTCGGTAGTGAGCCCCGCTCGAATTGGTCTCCGGCGTGATGTCGAGTACGTACGCGTCGCGCCCGCCGATGGTATCGC
>NZ_JBAWAC010000588.1:0-8493 GCF_049589095.1 Haladaptatus sp.
GGTGGGCTGGAATCGCTGGCGAAGATGCCCGGCGGAACGGTACAGGTACTCGGCGCGGAAAACGCGCTGTTCGCCCACCTGCGCGGCCACGCCTCGTCGCCGAAGCACGGTATCATCTACACGCACGAGGCCGTCCGGGCGGCCCCGCACGACCAGCGCGGGTCGGCGGCGCGCACGCTCTCGGGCAAGCTCGTCATCGCCGCGCGGATCGACCACTACTCGGGCGAACCCAACCCCGAGCTGAAGGAGGAACTCGATCGACGGATGGAAACGATTCACTCGCGGGGTGGGAAATGAACCTTCCAAACGGCGTCGAACGCCACGATTTCGGGGGCGAGGAGCGGCTGGCGACGACGGGAAGTCCGGTCTACGGTGAACCGACCGACGGCGACTGGCGGTGTTGGGACGCCCGGCGCTCCAAGTTGGCCGCGATGCTGGAACACGACATGGACACTGGCCTACGAGGCAACGAGACGGTTCTCTATCTCGGCGCGGCCAGCGGGACGACCGTGAGTCACGTCGCCGACTTCTCGGGACCGACGTACGCCGTGGAGTTCGCACCGCGCCCGACCCGCGACCTGCTCGATGCGGTCGAAGCGCGCGAGAACCTCTTCCCGCTTCTGAAGGACGCACGGAAACCGGCGAACTATGCTCACGTCGTGGAGTCCGACGTGGACGTAATTGTCCAGGACGTGGCGACGCGCGGTCAGGCACGTGTCGCGTGTGAGAACGCACGATTCCTTCGGGAGGATGGCCGACTCTTGCTGGCGATCAAAGCCAGAAGTGAGGACGTGGCGAGCGACCCCGAATCGGTGTTCGAGGACGCGCTCGAAACCCTCCGCGAACGGTACGAAATCCTCGAAACGCGGCGACTCGAACCGTTCCACGTGGATCACCTGGGAGTCGTCGCGGTTCCCCGGAAGACCTGACCGTCTCCGGAAGTATTTACGTGTGTGGTGGCTAACTCTCGAAAAATGGATTTGGGTTCGGCCGAGAATTTCACCGACATGGGCACGCTCGGCGTCGAAGAGGAGTTCTACGTCGTTGACGACCGAGGTGTCCCAACCGCGGGTACCGACGAACTCGTTTACGAGACCGCCCCGCCGGAAATACTGGAAGGGCGACTGGATCACGAACTGTTCAAATGCGTCATCGAGACACAGACGCCGAAGACGACGCCGTCAGACGTTGAGGACGATGTCCGTGCGGTTCGGGAGGCACTCGTCGAACACGCGAGGACGAACGGCTACGGCATCGCGGCGGCGGGACTCCACCCCGGCGCGAAGTGGCGCGAACTGGACCACGCGGAAAAGCCGCGATATCGCGCACAGCTGGACCGAATTCAATACCCGCAACACCGCAATACTACGGCGGGTCTGCACGTCCACGTCGGCGTCGACGACGCGGACGCGGCCGTCTGGGTGGCGAACGAGATTCGCTGGTATCTCCCCATCATGCTTGCTCTGTCAGCCAATTCTCCGTACTGGAACGGCTACGATACGGGCCTGCAGTCGGCACGAGCGAAGATATTCGAGGGGCTGCCGAACACCGGCATGCCGACGGATTTCGAGGATTACGAGGCGTTCTCGGAGTTCGAGCGAACGATGGTGGAAACAGGGTCGATAAACGACCGCGGCGAACTCTGGTACGACGTTCGCCCGCACTCCGGCCACGGTACGGTCGAAGTTCGAACCCCGGACGGGCAGGCCGACCCGGAGCGCGTGCTCGCGTTCGTGGAGTACACCCACGCGCTCGTCACGGATCTCGTGGAACGCTACGAGGACGGCGAATCGGGATACCGACACCGCCGCGAACTGCTGGACGAGAACAAGTGGCGCGCGCTCCGCTACGGGCACGACGCGTCGTTCATCAATCGTGACTGTGACGGAGAAATCTCGCTCGGCGAAGTGGTCGAACGGGAATGTGACCGTCTCGGTGTCTCCGGAATCGGCGAGATCTTCGACGGGGAAAGCGGTGCGGCGCGTCAACGACGACTCAACGAGCAGGAGAGCTTCGAGGCGCTGTGCGAATCGCTTCTGTTGTAAGCAAGTTTTTTACCCGCTACCGACTTTTGTCCTTCTGGGAACGACATGTCTGGGGACGACACTGACAACGAACGAAACGAGATCGAGGATACCGGCGACGAGATTCCCGTCGATACGAGCGGTATGGACGAGATGGAGGAGGGAGACGAGGAAAAACCACTATCGCGTGGTCGCAAGCGCCTCAACGAAGAGGCCGACCGTGCGGTCGAAGGGTTCGACCAAGGAATCGTGGACCTCCTTTCGTGGGTGCTCGATACGGAGACCCGCGCCCGAATTTACGTCTACCTCCGGCAGAATCCGGGAAGCACGAGCGAGGAGATCGCCGAGGGAACGGGGCTGTACCCGAGCACGGTACGCGAGTCGCTCGCCGAACTCCACGAGGAGGAAAACGTCGCGCGCGAGAAACGCGAGAGTTCTGGTGCCGGAAACAACCCGTACGAGTATACCGCAATCGCACCGAGCGAACTCGTCGGCGGCATCGTGGACCAAGTTCAACGGGAACTCAATACCGTGTTCAACCTCGACGACCACCTGAACGACGAGGTGTCCGAAACGGAACCCGTGAGTATCGAAGTCGAGGACATTTCGGACGAACCGTCCGGCGACCACGACGAAGATGCGACTGGAACCGACGACGAAGACGAGGAATAAACCGCTCGTTTCGCAAGAGCCACGGTCTTCTCGCCCGTTCGTTCCTTCGGATGACTGGGACGGAGTTCGAAATAGTTCCGGAAACGAGGGTCGGTCGTGTCGCGCTACGCGTCACCGACCTCGACCGAACGAGCAGATTCTACGAGAGTGTGATCGGTCTCGAACGCCAACGTGAGAGCGGTGGAATCGTCGTTCTCGGCGCAGGAGACCGTCCACTGCTCGAACTCGTTGACGATCCAGACGCGTCGCCACGAACGGCACCCGAGACGGGCTTGTTCCACACGGCGTTTCTGGTTCCATCACGACGGGACCTGGCCGACGTACTCGTGCGTATCGAGGAGAAATGGGAGCTAAGCGGTGCGTCCGACCATCGCGTGAGCGAAGCACTCTACCTCACGGACCCGGAAGGCAACGGCGTCGAAGTGTATCGTGACCGCCCCCGCGAGGAGTGGCCGACCGACGGGGACGGCCACGTCGAGATGGACACGCTTCCGCTCGATATCGATGAACTCCGAACGGAATCGACGGGGAGGGGGAAGGCCCCACCGGAGACGGTCGTCGGACACGTCCATCTCGAAGTATCGTCGATTCCCGCCGCACGGGAGTTTTACGCCGGGACGTTGGGGTTGCGAGTTCGGCAGGAGTTCGGCCCGTCCGTGCTCTTTCTCGCGGCCGACGGCTACCACCATCACGTCGGCGTGAACACGTGGAACGGCCGGAGTGAACCGGCGACGGGACGAGGCTTGGCGTGGTTCGAACTGTTGGTCCCCGACCGGAAGTCACTCGAAAGGATACGGGAGCGTTGTATCGAACGCGGAATCGGCACGACGCCGACCGAACGTGGGTTCGAAGTATCTGATGCAGATACGATTACTGTTCGACTATCCATTATTGACTGATTTAAGACCATTCCGGTTTGTCTGCCACATTAAATCCGAATTTTAGCCCTCATAATGCCCAAGATGTGTTTCAACAAAAGTACGCTGTATTCCGTCTGGTAGTAGAATCGCCCGTAATGCTAGAATTTCTACAAGTCCATCGGCGTATGATTTATATATCCATTCTTGGATGTGCACAGTATGAGTGATTTCAGCAGCGGGAACGAAGTGCTCTCACAGTCCGAGAGTGGGGTCACGATCGAAAAATCGTTCGACGGCGAGGAGTTCGCCGTCCCGGCGATTCGGTTCGAACTCCGGTCGGACCACGACGACGCGGTGACCGTGCGCATCACCGATAGAATTCCGGACGAGTTCCCGATGGACAACGTCGGATTTCACCCCGAGTACGAGAACGAAAACTGGACGGCCTACAAGCACCACCGCGTCCAATTCGAACGGACGCTCGAACCGAACGAGTCGCTGACGACGGTGTACGGGATTCGACTTTCGAACTGGTCGGACGCCGAGGATTTCCTCATCGAACCGGAACTCGAAGAGGTCACGCCGGTCACCGGCGACGCCGAACCCGACGGCGAAGAGCGCATGGAGGAACACACCATCACGGACATCGTCTCCGAGGACAGCAGCCAGGTCGTCCGCGACGTCATCGCGGGAGAGGGTGGACTTCCGGGGCTAAACGACGACGCGGACGAAACCGAAGCGTCGGACGAACCCCCGGACCCGCTCGCCGACGTGGGAAGCGATCCACTTGCTGATACCGTGGCTGACCCCCTCGCGGATTCCGAGGTTGACCCGCTTGACGACGCCGAAGCTGATCCGCTCGACGAGACGGTCGAGACGAATTCCGACGCCAGCACCGACGAGGACGATTCCGAGGTTCCCGATGACGACGAAGACAAGGGCGAGAGCGATTCCTTGTTCACGGATACGGTAGACGAAGCGGACGAATTCGAGGCGTCGGCTACCGACGACGATATCCTCGAAGCGCCGGTCGAGACGACCGAGGAACAGACGGCCTCGCCGCCGCGTCCCGGAAGTGTCGCCGCCGCGCTCGCCGACGAGATTCGCGCAGGAGAGGTCAACTCCGAGGATCTCTCGCTCATCCAGCAGGAACTCGATTTGGACACGCCCGAGAGCACGAACGTCCGAATCCGTCACCTACAGTCGCGGGTGGACGACCTCGCGGCCTACACGGAAGCGCTGGAAGAATTCATCGACGACAACGGAACGGCAAAGACCCTCATCGAGGATTTCGAGAGCGAAGTCGAATCGGTGCGCGAGGAACTCGGCGAGATGGGCGACGATATCGAGAGCGCGAAGGACGAAGGCGCACAGGCCCGCGCCCGCGTCGCCGACCTCGAAACGAATCTCAACGATCTCGAAACGGGGCTTCAATCCGACCTCGAAGACCTCGAATCGGACGTCGAGGAGTTGGACGATGTCGGCTCGAACCTCGAAGGCCTCGAATCACAACTGAACGATCTGGAGGACCTCGTTGCGACGAACACGCAGGAAGCCTCGGCCTTGGACGACGAACTGGAAGACCTACGGGACGACTTCGGAGCGATCGGGTCGATCGAAGCGGAGATCGAAGAGCTTCGAGATGACTTCGAAGCCGTCGGATCGCTCGAAGACGAAATCGAATCGGTCTCGAACGACGTGTCCGAACTTTCCGATTCCGTTTCGGCCGCGGAAACGCGAATGGACAAAAAGATCGAAACGCTCCGTGCGGACATCGAATCCATCGAGAGCGAGATGAAGGAACTCAACGAGTGGCGCGACCAACTCGGATCGGTCTTCGGCGGCAACTGATTTCGATTTCGGTCAGTTCTCGAACGTAACCCCTCTTTATCCGCTTGCTGAGGCAGGCATGAGTCACCTCCGACGGGAGCCACTTCGTTTCAATAGAGGTGAAAATATGACTACGATGTCGGTGGGAGGGACTCCGGGAGAGACGGACGACGAACGCCGATTGTACGGCGACCCACAGCACGAGGTCGATGCTGATTCCGACCCCGAGCGACTGTACGGTACACCCCAGCACGAAAGCGAAACGGCCACGGGCGGAGTCACAGACCTGTGGCTCGACTGTCTCGCCTTTCGGAAAAGCGTCGAGGAGCGACGATGAACTCGCAACCGCGCCGGAACGGGGACCAGGTCGAGGGGTGTCGGACCTGCGCCACGGACACTCCACACACCGTCAGTATCGAAATCCGCACCGAAAACGAGCAGGCCGAACACAGTTCGTTTTCACGTGAGCCGTACCGAATCAGCGTCTGTACGGTGTGTGGCGAGGAAACCACCCGCCGGATGAACGACGCCTGATCAGCTCCGACCGTCGTTCGGCGACACCGCGAGCGCGTTTTTCACAAGGCTTCGATGCCCACGGCGGAGTCGCTCGGACACCGCCTGATGGGAGATACTGAGGTTGTCCGCGAGATCGTCGGCCGTCGACCCACGTGGGACGTCGTAGTACCCCCCTTCGAGTGCCATCATCAGCGTCTCGTGTTGCTCCTCGGTCAATCCGTACAGTCCGTGGCGCGTGTCGCTTATCTCGTAGATGTTTCGTACGTCGATAGAGAGACCCGTGTCCTGACAGAAATCGTACGTCGCCGACAGCGAATTGCGGTCGGGGAACAGGATTCGAAGCCGCCAGCGGTCATCCTTGCCGTGTAGGTTCAGGATGGTCGCTTGTTCCTCGACGAGGATGTGGATGACGACGTGAATCTGGTCCACCCAATGCATCCGATATAGCCGTTCATCGTCGAGATCTTCGATGAGGGTGAGTTCCTCGACGCTCCTGTCCTCTCGGAGCGCCGAATCCAGCGCGTCCATGTCGTCCGCCGACACCCAGAGGTAGGGCATGACGTGGTCGGAATCGTGTGCCGCCACACGAACCACGTCGAATTCGGCGTTCGAGGTACGCTCCAAGGCAGTTCTGAGCGCGAACTCCTTCGCGGGGAGTTCTATTTCCGCTATCGTACTCATACGAAAACGATTGCCAGCAACCGTAATACGTCCTATGGCTACGTGACACCACCACTGCGACGATCGAACGACTCGTACTCCCCCGTCTCGACGATTTCGTGCAGGTGTTCGTTCACCCGCCAAACGCCCCGAAAACGGACGTACAGCGGTGCCGGACAGATCCGAATCACGTTCGGCGGGCGGAAATCGACGACGACGCCGCGTTCCTTGAGCGCCTCCCCGATTCGGTACGCCTCCTCGTGTTCGACCGCGACGTGGCCACCGCGTCGTTCGGGGTCGCGCGGGGTTCCCACCTCGTACTCCGGAAGGTCGTCGACGAGTTCGATGAGGTACTCCGTGAGCGCCAACGATTTCTCGCGTACCGCATCGATGCCGACCGCCTCGAACGGTTCGAGCGACCCCCAGAGCGGTGCGGCGCTGAAGACGGGTATCGTTCCGATCTGCCACGCGCCAGCATCGTCGGCGGGTGTGAACGTCGTCTCCATCTCGAACTGGGTTTCCTTGTCGTGACCCCACCAGCCAGCCAATCCGGGTTCGGTTCCGAAGTGACGCTCGTTGACGTACAGGCCAGCGACCGCACCCGGCCCGGCGTTCAGGTACTTGTAGCTACACCAGACGGCGAAATCCACGCTCCAGTCCGAAAGCCGGTGGGGGACGGCCCCGACCGAGTGAGCGAGGTCGAACCCCGCCAGCGCGTCGTGGTCGTGTGCTGCCGCGGTCAATCGCTCGATATCGAACAACTGGCCGCTCCGGTAGAGCACCGATGGCATGAACAGGATCGACGTCTCGTCCGAGAGCGCGTCGATAACGTCCTCTTCCTCGATGGTACGTCCATCCCGGCTTTCGACCACGACGAGGTGTTCGTCCGGGTCGAGTCCCAGATTCGCCATCCGCGCTCGAATAGCGTAGTGGTCGGTCGGGAAGTCGAGTTCGTTGACGACGACCTCCCCGCCGTCGTAAAACGTCGAAAACAGCGCGTGGATGTTGACCGTCGTGGAGTTGCCGACCACGACTTCGCGTTCGTCCGCACTGACGAGCGGCGCGAGGCGGTCGCCCAACCGCTCGCCGTAGTGGAACCAGTCCGGGTCCGCGTCCGTCCAACCGCGAATACCCAGTTCCCGCCATTCCTCGATCGCGTTTGATAGCGCTCCCTCCGCATCCGTCGAGAACACGCCGAGCGAGTTCCCGTCCATGTACAACTCGTCGTCCGGCACAACGAACCGCTCCCGGAGGTGTGAGAGCGGGTCGGCGTCGTCACGTCGTCTGGCGTCGTCGGCACCCGTATCCATACCTGACGTTTCGGCGACGAGCACTTGATTGTACGCGCACCGGCGACCCGTCCGCCTACCACCACCAGCGCTGGACTTGGGGCTCGATGAAGTCGAGGACGTTGTCCGGGCGAGAATCGAACCACTCGGCGTCGAGCACACTGTCGCCGACTTCCAGTTCGCCGCCGACGCAGACCCCCGAAAAGAGGACGAACAGCGCGAAGATTCGCTCGTCCGAATCGGTCTCCGTCGAGATTTCCTTCCGCCGAACGCCGAGTACGTCGGTCAGGCGACAGTGGAGTCCCGTCTCCTCGCGTACCTGACGGTGGGCCGTCTCGGAGAGCGTTTCGTCGGGTTCGTGGCCGCCACCGGGGACGCCCCACGCGTCGGGTACTTTCGGGTGCCGAATCAGTACGACTCGGTCGTCCGCGTCCGAGACCCAGACGCCAGCGGAGCCGAGCCAGCCGTCCTCGGCCTTCTCTCGGCCGTGTTCGAAGTAATCGGGGTCGTTTTCGACTCGCTCGTCGTGGACGGGGAACATGCCGTATGCGTGTCGAAGCCGACGGAGGCTGTCCGTCGTCGCGTCACGGGTTCGCACTTCGAGTGACATGATTCCCCTTTCGAAGGCTGAAAGTATAACTC
>NZ_JBAWAC010000589.1:0-16941 GCF_049589095.1 Haladaptatus sp.
CATCGATGCCGTCTTACAAGCCGCCGGGCGTTCGCTGGACGACGTGGTCAAAGCGACCGTGTTCGTGCAGGACATGGACGATTACGACGAGATAAACGAGGTGTACGCCGACTACGTTTCCTCGCCGTATCCGGCCCGAAGCGCCGTCCAAGTCGAGGATCTGCCAATCGACATCGGCGTCGAAATCGAAGTCGTCGCGAGCGCTCGCGGGGAGGAGTGATGAGGAGTAAGGAGGTGATGATATGAGAGCAGTCGCAGTTCGGCGCGGTGAACCCGGACCTCAGCTCATCGACGTTCCGGAGCCGACCTCGGAATCGGGAGAGGCGCTGGTCCGGACCCTTCGGGTCGGCATCGACGGCACCGACCACGAAGTCATTCAGGGAAATCACGGCGGCTATCCGGACGGCGAGGACTATCAGATTCTCGGCCACGAGGCCGTCGGCGTGGTCGAGGACCCGAACGGAACCGACTTCGACGGGGGCGACCTCGTCGTCCCGACGGTCAGACGGCCGGCGGGCGAGCCGAACGAATACTTCGAACGCGGCGAACCGGACGTCGCGCCCGACGGAACGTACCTCGAACGCGGTATCGTCGGCGCGCACGGCTACATGTCCGAGTACTTCACCAGCCCCGAGGAGTACCTCGTCCCCGTCCCCGACGAGTTCGCGGAGACCGGATTTCTGGTCGAACCGATCAGCAACTCCGAGAAGTCCATCGAGTACGCCTACGCTAGCCGCTCGGCGTTCGAGTGGACGCCCGATTCGGGCCTCGTTCTCGGCAACGGCCCGCTCGGGTTGCTCACGCTGGCGATGCTCGTGACCCACGACGATTTCGATCGCGCCTACTGTCTCGGCCGCCGGGACCGACCCGACCCGACCATCGACATCATCGAAAAGCTCGGGGCGACGTACGTCGATTCCCGTGAAACGCCGGTGGACGACATCCCCGACGCCCACGAACCCATCGACTTCGTCTACGAGGCCACGGGTTACGCACCACACGCCTTCCAGACCGTCGATGCCCTCGCGCCGAACGGTGTCGCCGCCCTGCTCGGCATTCCGGGCGACCACACGTTCGAAATCGACGGTGGTCGCCTCCACCGGGACATCGTGCTCCAGAACAAGGCGCTTCTCGGGAGCGTCAACTCGAACGTCCGCCACTACGAGATGGCCAAGGCGTCGCTCGCGGGATTCCCCGACTGGCTCACCGACGAACTGATAACCGGCGTATACGACCCCGAGGACGCCGCAAAGGCGTTCGAATCCGGTCACGACGTCATCAAAACGGTCGTGGAGTTCGACACGCTGTAGAAGCCGCCTATTTTCTTTTCACGTCGAATTCGGACTCCAGTCGATCCGCCGTCTCGTGCTTCTCGATTTTTCTGTAGGTGCGAACGACCGAGTCCAGAGGGAGTATCGGCATCGCCGGGTCGTCGCTCGTCTCCAGCGAGACCTCGTTCAGATCGACCAGCGATTCCTGATGTGGCTTCTCGTCCCGACTGAATATCACTTCGAGCTCCTCGCCGTTCACCTCGTACGTGTCTATCTGTGAGTAGCCGAGTTCCCTCGTCGCGATGAAATCCCCCGCGAACTTCGCGCGAAACTCCTCCGCCGCTTCCTCGGTAGCGAGGATGTCGATATCGTTCGGGTCGTCGTCGAGTCCTCGAAGCACGGTATCGGTGCTGCCGAAGAGACACCACGTCGTGTCGTCCGAAATCCTCGTACGGATTTCGTTCAGCACTTCGCGTTTGGTGGGGGATAGGGTCATGTTACTAACGATGGAGGCCGAACGTAAGAACCCCGCAGCTACCGACCTGATTGCACAGAACCCCGAAACAACCGATGTATCGCTTGGTCAATCGACCGCCGTGTTTCGACCGGACTGGCCAACCGTGGTGAGAGAATGAAAGGGGGCGAGGATTTCCTCTCTTTTCCGCCTATCGTTACGGTTGCTACGAACAGGATTGGCTGGTTTGTGGAACGAATTGGGCAGAAAACAGAGTGGTGAACGTGGGTGACTGGACAGCAGATACCTCCGTTTCTCCCGTTATCCTTCCACTTGCGCGACGATTCGTTCGACGGCGTACTCCGCTTCCGCGTCCGTGAGACACATCGGGTTGACCGTGAACTCACCATCTGAAAGCGCGTCCGCGCCGACGAAGACCCGGGGTTCCTCGCGTCGCAACCCGCGGACGACGTCGGTTGCCGTGACGCCCGCGAGTTCGGCATCGACGCTGACGACGACCTCCGGCGCGACGGCGGTTTTGTCGTCGGCCGTGAGATGCGTTTCGTATCCCGAAACGGCGTCGAGTTCCTCGGCGATTCGCTCCGAGCGGTCGAGCCACTCCGAAATGCGGGCGTCGTGGTCGTCCTCCACGAAGAGTTGGAGGGCGCGAATCAGACCGACGAGTTCCTCCTTACCGACCTTCATCGAGCGACCGATTCCCTGTCGCGGGACGCCGCCGAGTTCGTTCGGGTTCACGAGTTCGAGGGCTGGTTCCCACACCTGCTCGGCCGCGTGCATGTCGAGGTGTTGGGCCGCGACGGACTCGACGAGGTCCTTCCGTCCGGCGAGGATGCCGGTCGTCTGCGGGCCGCGAATCGCCTTCCCGCCGCTGAACGCGACGAGGTCGGCACCGGCCTCGATGAAGGCCGAGAGGTTGCTTACGGGCGGGAGTTCGGCCGCCGCGTCCACGATGACGGGAACGCCGTTGTCGTGAGCGATGTCACAGACGACTCCGAGCGGCGGTTCGGTGTAGGACTTCTCCATGTACGCGACGGCGGCCGTGTTCTCGTCGATCGCGTCCGCAATTTCCCACGGTTCGACGTTGCGCGACCCGGTTCCGAGGTGGCGGTCGTTCGATCCCACGTCCACGATGTTCGCGCCAGCGGCGCGGAGCGCGTGGTCGTAGCCGGTTCGGTGGGTTCGCGGCATGACGATTTCGTCCGGCACGCCCTCCGTCTCCGGCAGTCGCGCCATCGCCCCGATGTCGTCTCCCGCGATACACGCCGCCGCGCCGAGCGCGAGCGCGCTTGACGCGCCGCAGGTGACGTACCCCGCGTCCGCACCGGTCACGTCGGCGATCAACTCGCTCGCCCGGGCCTGTAGGTCCGAGAGGCGGACGAACGCCTCTGATGCTTGTGCCATCGCCTCGACGGCCTCCGGTCGGATGCGACTGCCACCGATCCTCGTCTTCGTCCCCGTCGCGTTGACGACGTGCGGGACACCCAACTCCTCGTAGATGGTTTCATTCGGCATACGAACGTCTCACGCGGCACGGAATAAATAGATTCGCCGTTCGCGTGAGGGATTTGGTCTGGACTCGAATTTCGTAATGCGAAACGAACCCGATCGAAAACGGAAACCCGAATCCGGAAGCTAACAGACGCGGTCGAGAACGCGCTCCCAGAGCGTCGGGAGGCCGTCCCACGACAGCAGTCCTTCGGGTGCCCAGTGTGGCGCACAGTCCGTCGCGTAGGCGAACGAACTCCCGTCGCCGTAGTCGCCGATGACGAGGAACGGGTCGTCCTGCACGGTCGCCCAGACTTCCGCCTCGGGTTTCGCCGTCGTTCGGTTGTAGCCGAGGATGTGCGGCCACTCGTCCGGCAAGTCGACGTCCGGAACGCCCTCGTTTTTCGGTACCGCGCCGCTCGGTGTCTCCACGCGGTCATCTCCCGCAGCGATTTCGACGGGGAGCACGTCGGCGAGCGGCGTCATACCGTAGCGCGCCTGTCCGCCCTTTCCGGCGAAGCTCATGTAGCCGCCGATCATGCCGAGTGCGCCGCCGTCACGGACCCAGTGGGCCAGCACCGCACAGCGGTCGGCGTCGGTATCGCCCGCCGCGACTCGGTCGGTTATCTGGAGCGAGTCCGCGCCGATGTCGCTCAGGAGGACGAGGTCGTACTCGTCCAATTCCTCGGCCGTCCGCGGGAAGGACTTCGCGGCGACGTGACACGGTTGATAGGTCACCGACGCGCCGACCGATTCGAGCGTCTCGATGAACTCGTCGGACGATTCGCCGTATTCGCTGTCGTGCATGACGTTTCTCCCTTTGATTTCGAACTGTACGGTCGTCCACGATTCGCCAGCGAGCAAAACGTTCGTCATTGTTCCCGGTGTCAAACCCTTGGGGTATAATCCTATCGTTCGCGTCAGAACGGGAACAGTCGCGCCGCCTCGTCCTCGGTGAGCGGCGTTCCGTACTCACTCGCCTCGAACGCCTCGGCGTACTGAACGTCCGTACCGTCCGGACCGTACCGTTCGACCAGTCCGTTGCGATACCGACCGGCCACGTCCGAAAGCGCCCGAACGTGGGGAAGGCCGCCGTTTCGCAGCCAGCGGAACCGCTCGTCGGGGTCGTCGGGCACCTCGTCGATGGTCCCCTCCACGTACGGAAGCCACTCGTACATCTGGCTGTCGTGGCAGTCGAGCATCTCGAACTTGCGCTCGACGGTGTCGTCGATATCCACCACCACGTCCGGCGAGAACGGGTTGGGTCGGTCGAACGTGTCGCTCATGTACGCGAAGACGGGGTTCGATTCGAGCGCGGCCGTCTCGGGGCAGACGTTCGGCACGGCGACCATGTAGGCCGCATCCCGCACGAGTTGTGCCGTGTAGCGGTGGTCCGGGTGGTAGTCGTTCGGGCGGTGAGTGATCACGAGGTCGGGACCGAACTCCCGAATCCGTTCGATGAGTCGTTCGCGGTTTTCGAGCGACGGTTGGAGGTTCCCGTCCGGAACGTCGAACAGTTCGAATTCCGCACCGGCGACCGCCGCGGACGCGTTTCCTTCCTCGCGTCGTCGTCGCACCAACTCCTCCCCCTGCAGGTCGTGGTGTCCAGCGGAACCGTCCGTCATCGAGAGGAACAGCACGTCGTGACCGTCGTCGGCATATTTGCACGCCACACCACCGGCTTTGAGGTCGCAATCGTCGGGATGCGCGCCCACGACGAGAACTCCCAAGGTATCCGTAGCCATCAGTTGCCCGAACACGATTCCCTGACATAAGTTCTCCGGACGACGGGTCCGAAACCGCCGCTGTGGGGAGTTATTTGTAGATGGACTGTGAGGGTGTGGTATGTCGGTTACGAACGTGTCAGCCATCCCCGTAGAGATGGGTGTCCAGCCACTCGAATCGGGACTGGGTCTCGCACCGTACGTGAGCAACCACGATCAAGTCGAATCCGTCACGCGAATGCTCGTCAAAGTCGAGACAGACGAGGACGTAACCGGGTGGGGGGAGATGCTCGTCGGCATGAAATCCGCCGCGGTGACCAAGGCCGTCATCGACGACGTGATCGCGCCGGAACTCGTCGGTCGCGAAATCGGCGACATCCGCGACTTCGTCGAGTCATTTTATTTCCCATACGTGAAAGTTCGGCCGTTCCTGGGGGCCGTCGAAACCGCACTCTGGGACGCGCTCGGGAAGAAACTCGACGCGCCAGTGTACCAATTGCTCGGCGGCAAGACCCGCGATGAAGTCGATATCGCGACCTGTCTCGGCATCCTCGGACCCGAGGAGTCGCGCACCTACGCCCGTCGAGCGGTCGATCACGGCTTTTCCACGTTGAAAACGAAGGCCGGACCGGATTGGCGCGAGGACGTGGAGCGAATCCGCGCGATGCACGACGAGGTGGACGGGGAACTCGAATTCCGACTCGACCCCAATCAGGGCTGGGCGTTCGAGGACGCGGTGCGCGTCGCCACCCGCCTCGAAGAGGAAGGTATCCTGCTCCAGTATCTCGAACAACCCGTCCGCATCGACACCTACGGAACCTACGCCTCGCTCCGAAACCGCGTCCGGACCCCGATAGCGGTCAACGAGGACGCCTACTTCCCGCGGAACCTCCGCTTTCTGTTGCAGGCCGACGCTATCGACGTGGCCGTCGTGGACCTCGTTCCGGCGGGCGGCATCCTCGCCGTCCGGGATCAGGTCGCCATGGCGGCCAACGCGGGGGTCTCGGTCTCACACCACTGCGGGTTCGACCTCGGCGTCAAGACGGCCGCGGTGCTCCACACCGTGGCGAGCACGCCCGGCATCAACCTCCCGCCGGACAGCACGTACTACGGATGGGACGACTATATCATCGAGGAGCCGTTCGAAGTCGAGGACGGCGCGTATCCGGTGCCCGACGGACCGGGCCTCGGCATCACGGTGGACGAGGAGAAGGTCGAGCGGTATCGGTGTGACTGAGAAGTAGAAAATTCGAAATCAGTCGCCCTCGGCCGATTCGCTCGTCGTCGCGGGACCCGCTTCCACGGGCTCTCCCTCCGCCAGCGGGGCACTGTTCCAGTACTCGTGATTGCCCTGCTGTCGGAAACACGCCGACCGACGGCCGTCGCCGTCGTGGTCGGCCAGGGTCGGACACTCTTTCGTACACGCTTCGCGGGCCTCGGGACACCGCGTGTGGAACCGGCACCCGGACGGCGGGTCGGTGGGCGTGGGGATGTCGAGCGAGCGGATCGGCGGGTCCGAGACGCCCTCGGAGCGGTTTCTGAGGTCCGAAGTCGCCCACAGGAGCACCTTCGTGTACGGGTGCTGTGGGTCGTGGATTATCTGCTCGGGGGTGCCGATTTCCACGAGTTCGCCGAGGTACATGATACCGATCCGGCCGTTCGCCCGTTGCGTGAGGTGTTTCGCGTTGGCGAGGTCGTGGGAGATGTAGAGGTAGGACGTGCTGAACTGATCTTGTAATTCCAGCATCAGGTCCATCATCTCGGCGCGAAGGCTCACGTCGAGCGCGCTGACGGCCTCGTCCGCGAGAATGAGGTCGGGGTTCATCAGCAGCGACCGGATGAGCGCCACGCGCTGTTGTTCACCGCCCGAGAGTTGATGCGGATAGCGGTTGGCGTAATCCTCCGCCGGGGCCATCCCGACGTATTCGAGCAGGCCGTAGATGCGGGCGCGTCGGTCCGCCTCGCTCATCTCCGGTTGCCAGTGTTTCAGCGGGTCGGCGAGGCTCGATTCGACGGTGTAGTTCGAATTGAGCGAGCTACCGGGGTCCTGATGGATCATCTGGAGCGACCGGCGGATTTCGCTGGACGAATACTCCCCCGCTGATTTTCCGCCGCCGAACCATCCACTGGATTCCTTCGTTTCCCAGACGTCCTGGCCGCGATAGAGTACCTTTCCCTCGGTGGGGCGTTGGACGCCGATGGCGGTCTTTCCGAGCGTCGTCTTTCCACACCCGGACTCGCCGACGAGGGCGACAATGTCGTTTTCGTACACGTCAAGGCTCACGTCGTCCACGGCGTGGACGGTTTCCGAACCGGCGAGGCCGAGCAACCGCTCCTTCTCGAAGTGGACGCTCACGTTTTGCAGGGAGAGCAACGGTTCGCCCGTTCGGTCGATCATCGTCGCTCACCCCCGTTGGCGTTCGCGTTCACGTCCGCGCTCACATCGGCTCCCGAGTCGCCGAGCGACAACGGGATTTCCTCCCGGGCGTTTCGCCAATGGAAACACGCGGTGTCGTGGCCGTCGGCCACGTCGTGCAGGTGCGGAACCTCGGTTCGGCACGTCTCGTCCGCCAGCGGACAGCGCGGATTGAACGAACAACCCTTCGGAAGCGACACGGGGTCGGGACTCGATCCCTCGATACCCTCGATGTCCATCGCCCGGTCCGAGATGTTCGGCACGGCGTTGAGCAACGCGCGAGTGTACGGATGGGCAGCGTGGTCGAGGAGTTCGTCCGTCGGGCCGAGTTCGACGAGGTCGAAGGCGTACATCACGGCAAGCCGGTCGGCGAGGTCGGCGATCAGCGGCAGGTCGTGCGTGACGAACACCATCGTCAGGTCGTACTTTGCCTGTAGGTCTTCCAGCATACCGATGATGGACCGCTGCATGAGGAGGTCGAGTGCCGCCGTGGGTTCGTCCATGACGACCACGTTCGGGTCGAGGACGAGACCGAGCGCGATGAGCGCCCGCTGTTTCATCCCGCCCGACAGTTCATGCGGATGCGAGCGGAGCACGCGGTCGGCATCGAGGTAGAGGTCGGCGAGTAATTCGCGAGCGAACGCCATCCCCTCGGTGCGGTCGGCGTCGTGCGCACGGAGCGTCTCCTCGAAGTGACTGCCGATGGTCATCGTCGGGTTGAACGCGCTTTGGGCACCTTGGATGACGAACGAAATTTCGTTCCAGCGGAGCGCGGTGAGTTCCTCGCGCGAGAGCGAGAGCACGTCCATCGGTTCGCCGCCGTCCGGCGGATGGTAGATGATTTCGCCGTCCACCTGTCCCGGCGAGACGATGGCGTCTAGCATCGCGGAGGCGAGCATCGACTTTCCGGACCCGCTCTCGCCGACGATGCCGAGCACTTCGCCCGCGTGAACGTCAATGCTTACGTCGCGGAGAACGCGGGAGTCCCCACGGTCCATGCTGAAGGAAACGCTGGCGTCGCGCACTTCTAAGATCACGTCTTCGTCGGGGGGCGTGCTCGCTCCCGGCGTGGATCGATAGTTGGTCGCCATTTCGGCTACCTCCACCGGCCGTCGGTTTCGTGGTTCCGGACGGCGTGTCGATGGCTTTCGCAAGCGATTCGATTCGGGTTCGTGGTTCGTGCGGTGTACATGGGTCGTATCGTGGATCGTGAAGTCATCAGTTGTACCCTATCAGTCGGAGTCCGAGGTGGCCGAAGATGGCGTAAACGAAGGCGCTCGTTCCCAGGATGGCGAGCATCCCGGAGAGGACGCCGTTCGTCACGAACGGGACGTACCCCGAGAGGAGGAGGGCGAACGCCCAGAAGACGACGCCCAACATGGTGACGAAGGCGATGAACGACTGGCGAACGACGAGCAACAGGGAGACGGTCTGCCCGTGGTCGGCTTCGACGCTCATTCGTCACCTCCGGCGCTCTCGTGGCGCGCACGCAGGCGGACGTTGAACACCCGGTCGAGGCCCTGTGCGAGCAGGATGAATCCGAGCGAGATGAGGATGATGAGCGCCATCGGGATCAACAGCCAGTGGATCTGGTTCGGGTTCGTCAGGTCAGCCTGGTTGTACGCTTTCTGCATCATCAGACCCCAGTTCGGGTTCGATTGCGGGAGGATACCGAGGAAGTACAACCCGACGGATTCGAAGATGATACTCCGGGAGCTATTGGCGAAGTTGACCGAGATGTACGGCATCATGTTCGAGATGACGTCCTTCCGGAGGATGTGGAACTCGGACAGGCCCATGATTCGGGACGCTTCGGTGAACGACTCCTCGCGGATGCTCAACACCTGCGAGCGAATCGTGCGCGCCAACTTCGGCCAATTGTCGATACCGAGGATGAGGCCGACGACGTACGGTTGCTCCGGTTGATAGATGCTCGCCAGCACGATGACCAACGCCAGTCCGGGAATCGTGAGGACGACGTCGGTGAGCGTCATCAGCGCGGAATCGGTGCGGCCTCCACGGTACCCTGCCACCGTCCCGATGACCGTCCCGAGACAGACCGAGACCAACGCACCGGCCAGAATTATTTCGAGCATCGCCGGTGTCGAGTGAACGACCCGCTTGAGTATCGATTTCCCCATCACGTTGGTTCCGAGCGGATACTGCCAATTTTGAAACGGCGGTACGAATATCGGACCTTCCATCACGGTGGCTTTCGGCACGAGAACGATGCCGAACGGTTCGATGGCGACGATGCCCACGACGACGAATCCCAGGAGGATGAGCGAACCGACGAGCGCGCGCCAGTCGTCCAACAACACCGCGGTCGGCGCGTAAATCCGTCGTTCGAACGACCGGCGCGCTTTCTCTCGCGTCGTCAGTTCGGGGACGTTCGACATCTGAGTGAAGATGCTGTCGTCGATCCCACCCCTGGACCGCTCGCTCGTCCCGCCATCGGTTCGTGCGGTGGAGTTCTCGGACTCCTCAGTAGGATTCACGGCTACTTCCTCCTTTGACGCGCGGGTCGATGACGCCGTAAGTCAAGTCGGCGATGAGGATGCCGACGAGCGTGATCGCGGTGAAGAAGATGAACGCCCCCATGATGACCGGGTAATCCCGGTTCATGAGCGCGTTGAACGTCACCAATCCCATCGCGGGATAGTTGAAGATTTTCTCCAGAATGATGCTGCTGCCGAAGATGCTGGCGATGCCCATCATGATGCTCGTGTAGACGGGCAACAGCGCGTTCCGACCGACGTAGCGGATGGCGATTCTCCCCTGACTGATGCCGCGCAGTTGCGCGACCCTGATGTAGCCTTCACCCATCTCGCGGATGCAGTTGCCCCGGAACGCCAGCGCACCGCCGAACCCGGCGATGAACGACGACAGCACGGGGAGGATGGCGTGTTTGACGACGCCGACGATGAACGGCAAGTTGAGTCCGGCCGTCGTGTTCGGATCCATCCGTCCGCCGCTCGGCAACCAGCCGAGGTAGAACGAGAAGACGATGAGCGAGAGGATGGCGACGATGTAGTACGGGACGGTGGTGTTGGCGATGGAAACCATCGTCATTCCGGTGTCGAACGGGCTTCCCTCGTTGTACGCCATCACCGCGCCGAGCAGCAAACTGACGGTCGTCCCGAGCGCGAGGCCGTAGATGCTGATGAAGATCGACCACGGCATCGCCTCGAACAGGATGTCGAAGACGGGCCTGTTCTTGAATATCGACCGCCCGAAGTCCTGATAGAGGACGATGTTTCGGAGGTAGTCGTAGTACGAAACGTACCACGGCTGTGATGGATCGATACCCGTGTAGGTCTGCACCATCGCGTTGATGTGTTCCATCTGCTGGGCCGATGGACTGTTCCCCTGTTCCAGCATCTGTTGCATCAGATGGATCTTCACCATCTGAACCGGACCGAACGGAAGCATCCGGTACAGAGCGAACGTTACTGTCAGCGCGAGGAAAAACACCAGCACTGACTGGCCGATCCGCTTCCAATAATACATCGTGTTACTGTGCTTGTGTTTCTCCCACCGCAATAAAGGTATGGGAGAGATTGTCTGGAACGGACCATTCATTACGGTCCTCGACGAGGGAACGATATGACACTGCTCACCCGAATTCTCGACGTATTCGGACGCGGGGGCGACGATGACGCCGAAACGTACCAGTGTATCAGGTGCGGCGAGACCTTCGACCGCGAGTACTACGAGTGCCCCGCGTGTGGCGTCCAACACGGCGTCGCGCGTGTCGACGGCGGGTCGGACGAAACGTTTAATTCCTGATGAACGAGTGACCCGAACGAATGTCCCACAGGTTGACCCTCTTCGATTACGTCTGCTCGAACGCGGATAAGTTCGCGCTGTTGCTGGCCTTCGAGTGTCTCGCCGGTCTCCTCTCGCTCGCGCTCTTCTTCGGTTCCGAACCCGGAACGTCCCAACACGTCGTTTCCATTCTGAACATCGCGGGTGCGAGCGTGCTCGGGGCCGCGACGGCGGCGATTCTGCTGAAGTGCTACCGTACGTGAAAAAATAGCCACGTGGATGACGGTTGGTGTGATGGTCGATGTGATGGTCGATACCGACGTGACGACACGAGACCGATGGCGACGGTTCGCCTACTTCGTCTTGGCGTTAATGTGTCCCTTCATCAGGAACTCCATCGAGTTGGTGTAGTGTTCGTTCTTCGTCTCCTTTGCGTGTGGGTGGTCGTCCACTTTCCCGGTCGGGAAGTCGAACTTGTCCTCGTTGCCCCAGTACGCCCGCGTCTCGTCGTAGAATCCGATGTGGGGAACCTGCCAGTTCGTGTACCACATCAGCTTCCGGGTGAACTTCTTGACCTCCTTCGTGGACTGGGTCTGGGACATGATGTTGTCCCACTTGACGGGGTAGAGCGTCTGTTTCGCGCCGCCGTTGCCCATCTGCCCGACCTTCGTCGGATACTTGGGACGGATAAGTTGGTTCAGCTTCTTGCTCCGGTTCTGCGTGAGGTCCGGCGTCCGGCGGTCCACCTTACAGGACTTCGTCGGTTCCTTCGCGTCCACCACTTCGTCGAACTTCCCGATTCCGGCGACGCTGAGGGTAGAGTACGCGTTCGCCGGGTGTGAGGTGTCCGAGAACCAGTTGACCATGTCGAAGTCGTGCGTGTCCGTCCAGCGCTTCCAGAAGCCGCTGCTCGACGGGATGATGAGTTTGTTTCCGAAGCCGAACTCCTTGAGCTTCGGGCTGACATAGTTCCCGATGGTCTCGTAGATGTTCCACGGCGGCGTGAGGTAGGTGAGTCCTTTGACCTCGTCGCCGCTCGAATCGGCCCAGTACTTGCCGTTCTTCGAGTACCCGGCGTCCTTGAGCACTTTCTTGGCTTTCTGGGGTTCGGAGTTGCGACCATATCCGATGAGTTTGTTCCGGAAGCCCTCGCCCGCCCACTGGTTCGTCGCTTTCGTGGACATCCCGGTGACGGTGTCGCGCGGTTTGTAGTTCAACCCTTGCGTGCTCTTGATGACCTGCACGAGTTCGTCGTGGTCGAGGAGGTAGGCGATAGCCCGACGAACGGGGCGACGTGCGAGGTGCTTATTGTTCCAGTTCATCGAGAGCTTCACGATGCTGGAGGTGGGGAACCGATTGAACACGTCCACCTTGCTGTTCTGTTTGGCCTGATTTATCGTCTTGTCACCCATGTCGAGCTGTCCGGCGTTGAGCGCCTGAATGGCCTTCTGTTTCTCGGAGATGAGATGCCAGTTGAACGTCTTCAGGTTCGTCCAGTCGGCGCGCGGGTGGTCCTCGTACTTCTCGTGGACGGCGTTGGTCGGCGAGAGCTGTTTCGGCTTCCACATCCCGCAACCGAGGCCCTTGTCCACGAGGTCGTTCAGGGTGATCGTCGTCGACGTCAGGTCCTTCGTCACCTTCTCGACGGCGCTTTCGCCACCGGCGTCCTCGTACTGTTCGAGCCACGATTTGAAGTAATCGTGCTTGACGACGGTGGTGAAATACGGAGTCGCCGTCTTCTGGAGCGTGGGATTGGCCGGTCCCGACAGGGTGTGTTTGAGCGTGTGTTTGTCGACGACTTCCCAACTGTCGTCGGTGTTCTCCGGGCCGTAGCTGGCTTTGTAATCGCTGATGAGCTGTGCGGTGTGGACGTCCTGTGCGGTCACTGGTTTTCCGTCCCACCACGTGTAATCGTCCTTGAGTTTTATTTCGACCTCACAACCGCCTCCCTTGAGGTTGATCTCGTCCGCGAGCCAGTAGATCGGGTCCCCGTTCGCGTTGGGGTACACCAGCGACTCCCACCACATGTAATCCATCCAGTACTCGGTGTTCTTGGTGTCAGTGAAGGGGTTGATGTTGGAACTACTCGGCTGCCAACTGACCGGCGCGCGCATGTTCAGTTCCGTCGTGACCGGCGAACCGCCACCGCCGCCGTCGGTCCCGTCCGAACCACCGTCGGTGTTCGACATCGTGACGTCCTGGTCGTTGGGATTGTCACCGGCACAACCGGCCAATCCTGCTATCGTCGCGCTGCCGCTGAGCGCCATCCACTGGCGACGTGTCAGACGACTTCCATCGGGCTCGCCGCTAGAACCGTGGTTGCTGTTAACCATACTCGATTCGATATTAAAATGAACATAGAAAATGGTTTGGGTTAGTGACTGTCCAACGTGTGAACCCAAAACCGTTTGTACCCGGACGACAGGTGGGAGATATGGCTTTCAGTGCAGAGAGAAACGGCGACGTCGCCATCGTCACCGGGGCGGCGAAGGGTATCGGTCGAGCCATTGCGGAACGACTCGCGGACGCGGGAACCACCGTCATCGTCGCGGACGTGGACGAGGACGGCGGAGAGGAAACCGTCTCCCGCATCGAGGAAAGTGGAGGTACGGCCGAGTTCGTCCGAACCGACGTGAGCGAGTCCGCCGACGTCGCCGCAATGGTCGAGGCGACGATGGAGCGTCACGGGAGCATCGACGTCCTCGTGAACAACGCGGGCGGGTCGTTCGACGACGGGAACGTCGCCGACGTCTCCGACGAAACGTGGGAGCGGATCATCGACGTGAACCTGAAGGGACAGTTCCTCTGCGCTCGGGAGACCATCCCCGCGATGGTCGAGTCGGGCGGGGGTTCGATGGTCCACATCTCGTCCATCAACGCGAAAGTCGGCATCGGGTTGGCCTCCTACTCCGCCGCGAAAAACGGGATCATCGCGCTCTCCAGAATCGTCGCGACCCAGTACGGCCGACACGGGATTCGATCGAACGCCATCTGCCCGGGGAGCATCATCACCGATGCATCCAGCGAGAAACTGACGACGGAGGGACCGGTTCGGGAGGAGTGGTTGAACCAGTATCCAGTCGGTCGGTTCGGCCGTCCCGAGGACGTGGCCGCCGCCGCGTTCTACCTCACGTCCGATGACGCGTCGTTCGTCACCGGCACCGAACTCGTCGTCGATGGCGGCCTCTCCGCGGGCCTCGATCAGCAGTTGGAGACGATGATGTACGATATCGACGAACCGCCGACGCGAAACCGAAGATAAACGCGAAACCGAAGATACTATCGAACCACGGTTTTCCGGACAGAAGTATAAGTAGCCCGGCGAGAAAGCGGAGTTATGATCACCGAGTGCCGTCGTCTCACCGATTACGGACACGTCTTCGCCGGTATCGACCGTTGGAATCGAACACATCCCGACTTCTCCATTTCCGACCGACTGGTGTCACAGAACGTCTTCGCGCCGTTCGACGGGATGGACGTGACGGCGTGGGGCGGGTTCGAGAACGACGAACTCGTCGCCTTCGTGCTCGGAAAACGGCTCACAGAAGCCGTTCCGGACTACGCGGACGGAACCGTGGGGTGGATCAGCCTGTTCGCCGACGATTCCGATGACGACACTCACATCGCTTCGGAACTGCTCGCCAAGGTCGAGCGAGACATGGCGGCACGAGGCGTCACCCGACTCCGATTCGGTGGTGACCCCGGGCAGTTCCTGCCGGGCGTACCGACGGAATTCGATACCCTCCGGGAATCCCTCCGCGAAGCGGGGTTCGCCCCCGACGGGACGTATTTCGACCTGAAAGGCGACCTCACGACGTACGAATCACCCCCGCGAATCGCGGACGTCGATTCCGCGTGGCCGAACCTGACGCTCGAACGCGTCGGCGCGAACGTCGAACCGCTGTTCACGTTTCTTTCTGATCAGTTCCCGGGCCGCTGGCTATACGAAGCGCGGAACTTCGCCCGCGTTCCCGGCGGTGCCGACGACTACTGGCTCCTTCGAAACGACGGAAAAGCCGTCGGATTCGGTCGAACCAACACGCCCGAATCGGGATATCGCGGCGGCAACGTCAACTGGGTGGACCGATTCGACGGGCGCGTCTGTGGTCTGGGACCGCTCGGAATCGACGAGGCGTATCGCGGCCGCGGGTGGGGTCTCTGGCTGGTCGCCACGCTCGCCGAGCGTTACCGCGATGCGGGCTACGATCACATGGTCATCGACTGGACCGACCTCGTCGGCTACTACGCCAAACTCGGCTTCGAACCGTGGGTCGCCTACGAGTCGTTCACGAAGGAACTCGACCGGGAGACGGCGCGATGACCGAGCGCATCGTCATCGGCCTGATGTCCGGGACGTCGCTCGACGGCGTGGACGCGGCCTGTTGTCGGATTCGCGACGATGGAAGGGACAACTACGACGTCATGGTCGAATCGTTCGTCACGGAATCCTACGATTTCGCGCTCCGAAACCGGATCGAGGCGGCCTGTTCGGACGCGGGAACCATCGCCGAGGCGTGCAACCTGAACGTCGCGCTCGGAACTGTCTTCGCGGATGCGGCCGACGCGGCGGCGTCGGCCGCGGACATCGGCCTCGGGGACGTTGACGCCATCGGCTCACACGGTCAGACGGTCCGACACGAGCCTGAACCGCGGAAAATGCCAGCGGGCGAGGAGCGGTTGCGTTCGACGCTCCAAATCGGCGATGGGAGCCTCATCGCCGAACGCACCGGCGTCACGACGATAGCCGACTTCCGCACCGCCGACGTCGCGGTCGGCGGCCACGGCGCGCCGCTCGTCCCGTTCGCCGACCTCGCGCTGCTCGCCGACGACGAGTCGTTCCGTATCGCCCAGAACGTCGGCGGCATCGGGAACTGCACTGCGCTTCCACCCGGTGCGGGACCGGAGAACGTGACTGCCTTCGACACCGGTCCCGGAAACATGGTCATCGACGGCGTGATCGAACTGCTCACCGACGGCGAGCGAACCTACGACGAGGACGGGAAAACGGCCCGCGAGGGAACCGTCGATGAATCCGTCCTCGCCGACGCGATGGACGACGAGTACTTCCGGGAAGCGCCGCCGAAATCGACCGGGCGCGAACGGTTCGGCCGCGAGTACGCACGGGAGTTCGTCGCTGCCTGCCGCGAACACGACTGCTCGGATCCGGATATCGTCGCGACGGCGACTGCGCTGACGGCCCGCTCCATCGCCGATGCCTACCGACGATTCGTTTCCCAGTCACCCGATGAAATCGTCGTTTCGGGTGGCGGTGCGTTCAATCCGACGCTGCTCGACCTGCTCGAAGCCGAGGTGGACGCGCCGGTACAAACCATCGACGAGTACGGCGTCGGTGCCGGCGAGAAGGAAGCCGTCGCGTTCGCCCTGCTCGCTGCGGCCGCGCTCGACGGCGTCCCGAACAACGTCCCCGGCGCGACGGGCGCATCACGACCGGTCGTCATGGGCAAGCGCTGTCCGCCGACGGACCGATAGGGCCTGGCGACCCGTTTTTTCCGAGTGCTCGGCGTCTCCTTTCTATCGATCGACAGCTTTCGGTACCGTCGAATCACCAGCGAGACGATTCGTCGGGGAATCGAGGTCGAAGCGGAAGGTATGTGGAGAGAAATCGTCCCGGAAGCGGTTTCGGACGGTCCGAAATTCGTCACGAAAATACAGTGATGACGAACGGCGGCGAGAGGTACCGAGCGTCCCGCCGAGACCACCATTACACGCTTATGCTCGTAATGCTCGCTGTGAGCGAAAATCCATCGAACAGCGCCATGAGGTTAGTTCACACGGATTTGG
>NZ_JBAWAC010000590.1:0-17332 GCF_049589095.1 Haladaptatus sp.
TGCACACCTGGGTTCTCCGCTCGGTCATCGCTCCCGAAGTGGGAGTACTCCGGCGGGGACTGAGGTGCGCATCGAACGGTAGACGACGGCCGAATAAGGAGTTTCGGGTTCAGTTATCAGAACAGATAGTCGGAGCCGAAAATTCGGTCGTCAGAACGTGTATTCGGAGCCGAAAATCCGGACGTCGGAACGGATGGTCGGTGTCGCGTCAGTACGTGTACTCGTCCTCGGTGACCTGCACGTACTTGCCGTTCCGGTAGCCGAACTTCGTCTTCTTGTACTGGGCCATGAGCCTCCCGGCGCGAACGCCGGACGAGAGGCTGGACGAATCGAGCTTTCCGATTCCGGTGCCGTCGTCGTTGAGCAGTTTGTTCACCATCGAGAACGCCTTGTCCCAGTCGTCCGGGCCGTACTCCTCCACGATGTCCGCGAAGGCGATGTTGCGCAGGAGTTCGTCGCCGATCGCGTCCTTCCACTCGTCGTTGTACGATTCGATATCGTCGGTCGCGGCGAGTTTTCCGGCGATCTTGCCCGAGCGAACCGCGACGTGGTAGCCGCCCTCGTGGAAGGCGCTGGTCGTTCCCATCGCGCCGCCAGCGACGGCGATTCCGGCACCGACGGGCGATTCGATGGGTCGCGTCGAGGAGATGGGGTACGTTTCGGTGCCGTTCGATTTCCCGCGGTCCTCCACGAGCGGGAAGTCCTCCTCGATGTCGTACTCGTCGCCGTACTCGCGTTCGAGGAGGCGGCGGATGTACTCGTTCGGACGGGGGAGTCCCTCGTCGTCCGGGCGAAGGAGGTCGTAGGAGTCGGGGTCGTCAACGTCGTCTAACGTCATCCCGATGGGCATGGTGAGACCCACGCGGGCCACCGTGCCGTCGTTCGGGAAGACCCACGGGTAGGCCGTCTCGCCGGGGATGACGCCCCACCAGAACTTGATGGCGGACTTTTCGAACACCTCTTCGGGGAACTCGCGGTACTCCTGATACGCGATGTGGTTCACTTCCGGCGGGCTGAGGTAGTCGCTCATGGAACTGCCCTCGGGCATGAACTGGTCGAGCGCCCCGAGCGTGACCTGACGCTGTGGCCCGTCGGCGAGGACGAGATACGTCGCCTCGATGTCCTCACCGTCGGCGAGTCGAAGCGTGTGACGGTACTCCGCGTTGAGGTCGGTTTCGACACCCCTGACGCCGACGCCAACGCGGTACTCCGTCCCCGCATCCTCGACGCGCTCCCGTAGCCAGTCGTCCATGCGGGCACGGAAGAAGGTGAATCCCATGTTCGGGTACGACGCTTCTATGCCCGTACCGCGGAGGGTGACGGCCTCGTTCGGGCCGATGAAATCCGCGCTGTCGAGGACCTGCAGGACGACCTCGTCGGGAATGTCCTCGTAGTCCTCGTCCATGATGTCGATCCAGTAATCCAGCATTCCGGCGGCGTCGGTCGAGTCGGGACCGAGGAACTCGCGGTCCTCGCGCGGGACGCCCTTTTCGAGGACGACGGCGCTCGCGCCGTGTTTCCCTGCTTGTTCACCGGCCGCCATCCCTGCGGGGCCCCCGCCCACTATCGCAACGTCGAATCGCTCCATATTCCTACGCTACTCAAGGAGGGATACTAAATTCTTAGCCTTCGGTCGCGCGAGCGTCAGGAATCGCAATCGGTCGCCATACCACGGTACTGTTTTGACGATTCCGCCCACAGAAACGGTATGGCAGAGTTCGAACACCTCTCCGTCGAACGAACCGACGACGTAGCGCGCGTGAGGATGGACCGCCTGGAGACGCACAACTCGATGAATCCCGCGATGGCCGCTGAACTGCGGACGGCTACGGCCGACCTGTACGAGGACGATTCACGGTGTGTCGTGCTCACCGGAACCGACGGCGTGTTCAACACGGGCGCGGACCTGTCGGTGCTCTCGGGCGACGCGAGCGACGGCCGGACGCTTCGAAGCATCGCCTCCTCCCTCCACCGCGCCATCGAAAACCTCGCGCGGGCACCGAAACCCGTCGTGACCGGCGTGAACGGTGTCGCGGCAGGCGGCGGGTTCGGTCTCGCGCTGTCGGGCGATATCGTCCTGCTCGCCGAGGACGCCAGACTGGAGTTCGCGTACCCGCGCGTCGGCCTGACCGGCGACGCCGGTTCGACGTTCTTCCTCCCGAAAATCGTCGGTCTCCGACGGGCGAAGGAGATCGCCCTGCTCGACGAACCAATCGACGCCGAAGCGGCCGTCGAGATGGGTTTGGCGACGGAAGTCGCGTCCGACTTCGACGAGCGCCTCGACGAACTCGCCGCGAAGTTCGCGGACGGTCCGACGAGGGCCTATGGCGCGACTAAACGCCTGTTCAATCGGGGTCAGGGACGGGACCTGTCGGCACAGATGGCCGCAGAGACGGATTCCATCGCCCGGATGACCACGACGGCCGATTTCGAGCGGGGGCTGGACGCATTCTTCGGCGAGGGCGAACCGGAGTTCGAAGGAAAGTAGTTGGGCGGTTCGAAGGAAGTCGATGGTGGGTGGTAGGTGAGTAGATGGGGAGTGTAGTGAGTGGGGTGAGTAGATGGGGAGTGAATGGGTTATACGTGCGGAAATCGGCAACCTATGTTTCGAACCGAAATACTCATTCTCCCACCCTCGGAGGTTGTGGCATGCAGGCAATCCTCAATGGAGACGTTCGCACGGTCACCGACGCGGGAACCATCGATGGCGGTATCGTGCTGTTCGAGGACGGGAAAATCGTGGCGGTCGGCGCGGAGGGCGACGTGGAGGTCCCGGACGACGCCGAGGTCATCGACGCCCGTGGGAAGCCAGTGACGCCCGGCCTCGTGGAGGCTCACAGCCACGCCGGGATGGGCGAGTGGGGCGAACCGGAGGACGGCGACGTGAACGAACTTTCGGACCCAGTGACGCCGCACGTCAACGCGCTGGACGGCTTTCACCCGCGCGACGAGCACCTGCGCCACGCCTACCAGGGCGGGGTGACGACCGTCAGCGCCCGGATGGGGAGTGCGAACGTCATCGGTGGCATCATCTGTTCGATGAAAACCTACGGGGACATCGCCGACGAGATGCTAATCCGGGAGGACGGCATGAAGGCCTCGATGGGTGAGAACCCGAAGCGGTTCCACGGCGACCAGAAGGACCGCCAGCCCACCACACGCCCCGGAATCGCGGCCACCCTCCGACAGGCGTTCATGGACGCCGAGGACTACATCGACCGCCGGGAGAAGGCCGCCGAAGGCGGCGACCCGTTCGAGCGCGACTTGGGCATGGAGAACCTATCGAGGGTCATCGAGGGAGACCTCCCGCTCCGCGTGCACGCCCACCGCGCCGACGACATCGCCACCGTGTTCCGCATCACCGACGAGTTCGGAATTTCCGATCTGTCCATCGAGCACGCCACCGAGGGTCACGCCCTCGCGGAGGAGTTCGTAAAGCGCGACGTGCCCGCCATCGTCGGCCCGTCCTTTTACTCCGGCGCGAAGTACGAACTGTCGAACATCACCTTCGAAACCCCCGGCATCCTCCACGACGCGGGGGTCACAATCGCCATCCAGACCGACGCGCCTGTCCTCCCGCAGGAACACCTCGATGTCTGTGTCGGACTAGCGATCCGTGAGGGACTCCCGGAGGAAGCCGCCCTCCGGACCGTCACGCGTAACCCCGCCGAGATTCTGGGAATCGAGGACCGCGTAGGGACGCTGGAAGAGGGGACGGACGCCGACCTCGTCGTCTGGGATGGCGAACCGTTCGACATCACCGCCGACGCCCAGCACGTCTTCGTCGACGGCCAGCACGCGTACGATGCTGAGCGCGACGACCGTGACCCGCGCGACGAGTACGCGTGGTGACAACCCGATAACGGAGTGGCGGACCTCGAATGTATCCGCTCCCTACGAGCGGGGTTTGGTCCTGAGGTTGTGAGTGAGCACAATGGATCTGCGGTTATGATCGCCAATACCGAGCCCCAACACCCTGCACCGCAACCGCTCCGCGGCCGCACCGCGCTACTTTACCGACATCGCCCGGTCCGTTCAACCGGGTGGCGCGCGCTGACACGACAACTCGGCCAGCGGTCCAGCCGAGTTGTCGTGGAAGATTCGTGCGAGGGATGAGTGACGCCGCGACTGCATGGAGCGGCGGAGGGAATCGGCTGGGGAGGTTCGTGGTGCTGTGCGGTTGCGGAGGCGGTATTCATGCCGCTCGGTAGTTGTAGCCTCAGTAAAATCAAAATCCTCTCGTAGCAACTCGAATCGTGGTAAAGACGGACTGATTTGGTCGTGAACGATCCGCGTTCCGATTGCAGTTATTTTGACTATGCTTGATCTTTCCCACTACCCCTCTCGTTGCTGACAGAGTCAAAGGGTTGGGCTTTTAGCCTCCCGGTGTTCATCTCCCGACGATGCCCGACAGAGAGGACGTGTGCGTACTCATCCCGACGTTGAACGAAGCCGAGACGATTGGCGAGGTCATCGATGGCTTCCGTGAGCAGGGATTTTCGAACGTTCTCGTTGTCGACGGGAACTCGGACGACGGAACGCGCGATCTGGCGACGGATCACGGCGCGCGCGTCATCCAACAGAGCGGGGTCGGCAAAGGCCAGGCGGTCCGCGAGGGATTGGAACACATCGAATCGGAGTACGTACTGATGCTGGACGGAGACGGGACGTACAAACCTGAGGATGCGGACACGATGCTTGCCCCGCTCGACGATGGGTATGACCACGTCATCGGCAACCGGTTCACGGATATGGACGACGGCTCGATGCCGCGGCTGAACCACTTCGGCAACCGCATCATCAACGAAGCCTTTGCGGTCATTCACCGCTCGAACTTCAAGGACATCCTTAGCGGCTACCGCGCGTTCACCCGCAAATCGGCCGAGCAGGCGTATCTCACCTCGGACGGCTTCGGCGTCGAAACCGAACTCGCCGTCGAATGTGTCAAACACAGCGTGCCGACCGCCGTCGTCCCGGTCCAGTACGAGGAGCGCCCCGACGACTCGGAGACGAACCTCCACCCGCTCTGGGACGGCGGCGACATCATCATGACGCTGTACCAACTCGCCAAGACGAACAACCCGCTCTTTTACTTCGGAAGCATGGGCTTCGTCAGCGGTCTCTTCGGGGTGTTCCTCGGCGCCTACGTCGGCGTCGAGTGGGTGACACGCCACATCTCACACGAAGTACTCGCCGTCGTCGCGGGTGTCTCCATCATCTTCGGCCTGCAACTGCTGATGTTCGGCGTCCTCTCCGACATGATCGTGACACTGCACCGCGAACAGATGCGTCGTATCGAAGAACGACGGTAGACGGTGATTGTCGGAGAACGACGGTAGACGGGAACTATCGACGACGGGAGCGTTCTTTTCACCCGACGTTCCGCGGGCGTTCAGAGCCGTTTGGACAGGAGCACCGACGCGAGTCGGTCGTACGCCCGAACGACCGACTCGTCGGAGAGCACCGCGACGCCGCCGTCCGGAATCGACGCGAGTACGGGACTTCCGAGCAGTCGCTGGACTCTCGGCATGGGACGGTCCGATCGGGTGAGGACGACGCCGATGATGGTCGTTCCGAGCGCACGCGCCATCGCGGCGGTTTTGGCCGTGTCGCGTAGACACGCCGGGTCAGGTGTCGTCACCAACAGGACATGGTCCGCGATGCGGAGCGGCGTCGCCGCATCCGGCCCAGCCCCCGCCGGGCAGTCCACGAGAACGTGGTCCGCAGTGCTGGAGAGACGGGGGAGGGCGTCCGCCAGCGAAATCCGTTCGCCCATGGTCCGTGGTGCGGGGACGATTCCGACGCCGGAGAGATTCGGTGGCGGATGGGTGGCGGTCTCGACGTCTTCGCCCGCCGCAACCGCGGCGAGATTCGGCGTCGGTTCGACGGCCGCGAGCAGATGTAGATCCGGCATGTCCACGTCGGCATCCGCCGCGAGGACGGACCGGCGCGTCCTCCCGAGTGCACCCGCGAGACCGAGCGTTGTCGTCTTCCCACAGCCACCCTTGCCACCGGCGATAGCGAGCATGCCGGGAGTGGTCCCATCATTTTATTTAAACTTCGGGGTGAGACCCGTACCTTTCAAGACGCGTGACAACCCCTGTTCGAATGATGCGGCACGACCACCTTATCGACACAAAACAACTAACGCGGCAGGACATAGAGAACGTCCTCGACCACGCCGCGGAAATCGACGCCGACCCGTCGGCGTTCGCGGATCGACACGCGGGAAAACTGCTCGGACTGATGTTTTACGAGCCGAGCACCCGCACGAAGATGAGTTTCGAGACGTCCATCAAGCGCCTCGGCGGCGACATCGTCGACATGGGGCCCGTCGAATCGTCGAGCGTGAAGAAGGGGGAAAGCCTCGCCGACACGGCCCGCGTCATCGAGGGATACGCCGACGCGCTCGTGTTGCGCCACCCGAGTCAGGGTGCGGCGAAGATGGTGGGCGAGTTCGTCGACGTTCCGCTCCTGAACGCGGGCGACGGCGCGGGACACCACCCGACCCAGACCCTGCTCGACCTGTACACGATTCGGGAGAACGCGGGACTGGACGACCTCACCATCGGCATCATGGGCGACTTGAAGTACGGCCGGACGGTCCACTCGCTCGCATACGCGCTGACGAACTTCGACGCGCACCAGCACTTCATCAGCCCGGGTAGTCTGAAATTGCCACGAAGCGTCCGCTACGACCTGCACGAGGCTGGAGCAAGCGTCCGCGAGCACACGGATATCGAGGCAATCCTCCCGAACTTGGACGTGCTCTACGTGACCAGAATCCAGCGCGAGCGCTTCCCCGACGAGAACGAGTACCGCGCTGTCGCGGGCGACTACCAAATCGACTTCGAAACGCTCGAAGCCGCGCCGGACGATTTGACCATCATGCACCCACTTCCGCGCGTGGACGAAATCGCGCCCGAGGTGGACGAGACGGAACACGCGAAATACTTCGAACAGGCACACAACGGCATCCCGGTGCGGATGGCACTGTTGGATTCCATGCTGGAGGACCAATGAGCGACCACGAACTCCGCGTCAGTAAGATTCGAAACGGCACCGTTATCGACCACATTCGCGCCGGACAGGCGCTCAACGTCCTCGCCATCCTCGGCATCGACGGGGCCGACGGCGAGGAAGTGAGCGTCGGGATGAACGTTCCCAGCGACCGGGTCGGGAGAAAGGACATCGTGAAAGTCGAAGGGATGGAGTTGAGTCAGAACGAGGTGGACGTACTTTCGCTCATCGCACCCGACGCGAGCATCAACATCATCCGGGAGTACGAAGTCGCGGAAAAGCACCGCTTGGAACGACCCGAGTACGTCACCGGTATCCTCTCCTGCCCGAACAGCAACTGTATCTCGACGGAGGACGAACCGGTGGACTCGAAGTTCGAAGTGCTCCCCGACGGCGTTCGGTGTGAGTACTGTGAGACGATACTCCGCGACGACCTCGCCGCACACATCAGCGTAAAGTAGGAAACGACGGCTTAACGGGCCGAACTGGAACGCTTAACGAGGCGAACTGGAACGAACGGTCGGTCCGGTTTATGCTGTCACTCGAAATGCTTCCCGGTATGGGAACCCGAATCGGCAGACATCTCGCACTCGTCTTCTCGCTTCTCCTCGTCGTCTCGGGCGGTGCAGCCATCGCGGCCAGTACGGCAACCAGTACGTCGGTCGCAACCAATACGTCTCCGTCTCCGAGCGCGCTGTCGGCGGTCCAAGTCGGCAACTACAAAGTTTCCATCAAGAACGTGACCGTCAGGACGTGGGCGCTCCGGAACACGACGGTGGACAACGCGACCATCGATACGGTTCACGTCGGGACGTTGCGGACGAAACAGGGAACGAAGCGGAACGTCATCCTCCACAACGTCTCGGTTTCGACGGTCCACATCCGGAATGGAACGCTGAAAAACGTCAGCGCCGATCGGATCGTCATCCGAAACCGTTCGATCTGGAACGTTCCGGGCGGTGACCTGTTCGACCCCGGCGTGAAAAACCGCGTCATCGAGCGCCACGTGCTGGCGAACCTCACCGTCGAAGGTGCAGCCATCGACACGCTGAACGTAACGACGCTGTCCACGGCCGACGTCACGGTGCCGGAGCAGTCGACGGACCCGCAGGTCGATCCGGCCGTGACGAATCCGGATTCGAAGCCACGACCGGACATCGTCATCGAGAACGCGAGCGTCGATTCGGGAGTCGTTCGGCACGCGAACGCCGGAAGCTGGTCGACCCGGAGCATCAGTTCCGAGAACGGCCGAACGAGAAACAAAACGTCGTCGGCACCGCGTTAGCGTCGTTGTCACTGCGATAGTTACAGAATCGCCTCGGTCTCCACGGTTTTCCCGCCCGAAAACCCCGCCCCGCCGAGTTCGAACGCCGGGACCCGTACCTCGTCGCCCTCCCAAAACGCGAGCCCCGGAACGTCGCCGAAGACGCGTCGAAACTCCTCGTCCGCGTCTGCGTCCGGAACGGTGAGTTCGACCCGTTCGAAATGGCCGTCGTCCCACGACCCGAGGTCCGTTTCGACGTCGCTCCCATCCGGCTGGAGTTCGACCCGGAACCCCCACGGAGTCATGATGAACGTCCGTCGTCCATCGCGGTCCCGAACCGACCAGTCCGCCTCCGCCGCACGGTCACAAATCGCGTCGAACGCGGTCGTACACAGACCGAGATGGTCGAAATGCGGCTTTCGTCCCGGTGCTATCGTGACGTTCACGTAGCCCCGCTGGGCGTTCTGGAGGCGAAGACGAAAGTCGTCCGGAATCGGATCCGCCGCGTCGAGCGCGTGGAACTCGCCATCGACCTGCCCGAATCGCCGGTACGGTGGTAGTCCATGCGCATCGAGTTCGGTCTCCGCACGGCTCACGTCGGGCGTGTTGAAGTGGAGATGAAAGAGTCTGGTCGGGGACTGCATATCCGACGCTCACGTCCGTGCGAAAAAATCGATTCGGTTCGATTCGGTTCGATACGAATCGAGGAACTCGATTACTCTTCGACTTCTTCGGCTTCGTCGTCGGCTTCGAGTTCCTCGACGAGTTCGTCCTCGTCGATGTCGGCGTCTTCGAGGGCTTCTTCGAGGTCGGCTCCGCCCATGCCACCCATTCCGCCCATGCCCATCATACCGGCACCGGCACCGTCGATGGTCTCCTGGACGATGACTCGGTCGAGGTCGAGTCGGTCGATGACGTCCTGTGCGATCTGCTGTTTCTGGAACATCCACTGCTGGTTCATCGACAACTGCGGCGTCGCCTCGATGTAGAGGGTTTCCTTCTCGACCGTCTCGGTCTCGGTTTCGCCGTCCTCGTCCTCGACTTCCTCTTCGACCTCGTCCGTCTCGATCCACATGTCGAGGTCGGCGTCGATGTACATCGAGAAGAGGCCCTTGGCCTTCTCCTCCGCGTCCTCGACTTCTTCGACGATCTCGTAGTCGTATTCGAGGTCCTCACCGGCGAGCGGGTGGTTGAAGTCCACGCGTGCGCGACCGCCGATGATGGTCTCGACATAGCCCTGCTGGCCGTCGACGTTGACACGAGCGCCGGGGTAGCGGTCGTCCTCGCCGATCTTGTCGGCGCTGATCGTGCGGACTTGCTCGTTGTCGTACTCGCCGAACGCCTGCTCGACGGTGACGGTTCCCTCGTCGCCGGCTTCCTTCCCGTAGATGTTCTCTTCGACGTCCTCGAAGATGTGGCCAGCACCGAGAACGATGGTGCGCGGGCCGAACTCGCGGTCTTCCGACTCGATGCCTTCCTCTTCGGCGACCTCTTCGCTGGTCGTGTCGACGAGGTCCTCGTCCTCGATGGTTCGTGCCGTGTAATCGAGACTGATGAAGTTTCCTTCCTGCAGCCCCTCCTCTGTCTGAGTTTCTTCTTCCTCGTTTACATCTGCTTCTTGTTCGTCACTCATATCCGAAACGACACCCGTTCTGCCCTTAATAATCACGTTTCGCCTTCGAGGAGGAATTTAGCCGTGTCGGAACCTTCGTTCCTCCCATACGAGCATTTCAGTGGATGAAACACCGAAATTCAGCGAAACCGTCGCCTCGCGGTGAACCCCTCTCGAAGTTAGCCGATATGTTCTCTCGCAGACAAAGGGGTGGATACCCCGCGTCCGGTGGTGTCGCGGCGTTCCGAAGGTGATAAACCACGCGGAACCATTCGCCGGGGTATGGACGTTGCGTTGGGTGGGACGTTTGACCCGGTTCACGATGGACACCGGGCGTTGTTCGAGCGAGCGTTCGAGTTGGGTGATGTCACCGTCGGGTTGACGAGCGATGATCTCGCTCCCGCGACTCGAAACGTGGACCGACATGTCCGCTCGTTCGAGGAACGAAAAGCTGACCTCGAAGCCGAACTGCGTGACTTTGCAGGGGAACACGACCGCGACTTCGAGGTTCGAAAACTCACCGAACCGACGGGGATCGCCACCGAGGAGCAGTTCGACGTGCTCATCGTCTCCCCCGAGACGAAGGACGGCGGCGAGCGAATCAACGAACTCCGCGCCGAGAAAGGAAACGGCCCCCTCGAAATCGTCGTCGTTCCGCACGTCGAGGCCGAGGACGGAGACATCATCTCCAGCACGCGAATCGTCGTCGGCGAGATCGACGAACACGGGAATCTGACCCCGGACAACGACGGACGCGACTGAATTTTCCGAACGCAACTACCACGACGGCGGTTGTAGTCCGGCCTCTTTCAAAATAGACTTCCAGCGCTGTTGAATGGTCAGCCGAGAGACGTCCATCGCGTCGGCCACGACCTGCTGTGAACGCTGGTCGCCCTCGATGAGCGACCCGGCGTACAGGCTGGCGGCCGCGACCGCGCGTTTCGAGCGGTCCTCGGGATCATCCGCGTCGGAGACGGTCGAGAGGAAGAGATCCGCCGCCCGCGAGCGAGCGCCGGTTTCGAGTTCGAGACGGTCCGCTGCCTGCTGGATTTCGGCGAGCCAGGCTTCGTTTTCGACGTGGTCACGTGCCCGATACACGGGAAAACGTTGCTCGTCATCCGATATAAACGCTCGTCCGACGAGAACGATAGGTACTTATCCGGTACATGAAAAAGCCATACTGCGTGCGGGTAGCCAAGCTAGGCCAACGGATCAGCGCTTATGACGCTGTCCCGTAGGGGTCCGCCGGTTCGAATCCGGTCCCGCACATTTTCATCACGATTACCCGGCGAGCCTTCGCTTTGCGGAGGCTCGCCTCGGTCCAAGTGATGAAAATTGCAAAGAGTGGATTCGAATTAGACGAGACGCATGCCCGGGAAGCGAACGGATGTGAGCGACCCGGACCGTCTCGGCGTTGTTCGAATCCGGTCCCGCACATTCTCCGCGAACTACGGTCGTGAGCGGAGAATGGACGGGAAAATCATTACGGTCCGAGCGAGAAAGTATTTGGACGACCAACGCGACCGTAGCATACAGTAATGGACCGAAGCATCTCGGATGGAGTTCTGTCCGTTGCCGGAGCGAAGGTGCTCACGCTCTTCATCGGACTCCTCACCACACCGATCCTGTATCGATGGCTCGGTGCCGAGAGGATCGGTATCTACTACGGCCTCCTCGCCCCGTTCTCGCTGTTCATGATCTTCGTCAGTTCCGGGGTGAGCGACGGTGTTCGGAAGTTTCTCGCGGAGAACAGGGCGTTCCCGGACTGGACGTCCCACGTCGTCGGGTTCTACTTTCGACTGGCGTCCGGGTTGGCGCTCGTCGGCGCGGGACTCGTCGCGCTCGTCACGTGGAGCGGCGTCCTCGATTCCTTCCTCCCTCCCGGATACCAGATATACGGGTACCTGCTCGCCGTCCTCGTCGTCGTGAGCCAGTTTCAGTCGTACGCCCGCCGGACGCTGATGGGATTCGGTCTCGAACGCTACTCCGAACCGCTGCAGATCGTACAGAAGGTGACGTTCGTCGGGATCGCCCTCGCGCTCATCAGCGCGGGGTACGGTGTCACCGGGATGTTCGTCGGGAACATCGCAGCGAGCACGGCCGTCGCCCTCCTCGGCCTCGCGCTGGTCAACCGCAAAGTGTCGCTGAGAAGCGTTTTCAGGGTTCCGTCCTCGGAGTTCCCACGCAAGGAGTTGCTCACGTTCAACGTCCAATCGATCGTCCTCATCCTCTGTCTCACGTCGCTCTACCAGGTCGATATCATGATGCTCACCCTGCTGACCACTTCCAAACAAGTCGGATACTACCGGGGAGCGCTCGAACTGGCGGAGTTCCTCTGGTTCGTTCCGCTGGCGCTCCAGACGGTCTTCGTCCACTCCACGTCCGAACTCTGGGCGGCGGGACGATCCGACAAGATATCGACCCTCGCTGCACGCACCACGCGATATACGTTACTCATGACCGGCGTAATGGCGGTGGGACTCGCCGCGTTAGCGCCAAGCGTAGTTCCGGTATACCTCGGTTCCGACTTTCAGCCGACGGTGAAACCGCTCCTCCTGTTGTTGCCGGGTGCGCTCGGGTTCGCCGTCGCGCGGCCGATTCTCGCGATAAGTCAGGGCGAGGGAACGCTCGGGTTCCCGATCCGGGCGACCGGAGCCGCCGCGGCGATAAATATCGGGCTCAACGCGATACTCATTCCCCGCTACGGGATGTCCGGAGCGGCAGTTTCGACGAGCATCGGCTACGGTTCGATGTTTCTCTTCCACGTTTGGAGCGCGCGGAAGGTCGGTTTCGACCCCCTCTCGAACGCTCGTCTCGGCAGCATCGCCGCGACGATGCTTCTCGCGGCACCTCCCATATTCGCTCTGGCGCACTTCATCACGTACTCCATCACCGTCTCGGGAATCGCCCTGCCGCTCTCCCTCGTCGTCGTTCCCCCGCTCGGACTCGTCATCTTCCTCTCCTGTGCGTTCCTGACGGGAGCGCTGGGTATCTGTGAAGTGCTTCGGTTACTCTCGGATTTCCCCGTGCCGGTCGGACCGCTCGCTCACCGACTTCGATGTCGAACGCCGTTCCTTTCCTCGCTGTGCGGGTAGACTCGGCACCGTTCGAGTCGTCCCGCGGAAGTACGATCGGCCACAAAAATTCGAAAGAAGCGTTTGCGCGGTTAGTGTTAGTGGTCCGAGAAACCGTCTATCACGCCGCCGCAGTCCGGGCACGACACGTATTCGGTACCGGTGCTTTTGTGGCCGGTCGGATTGCCGTTACGGGTCGTGCGTGAACTGCTGCCGTGACTCAGGTCAGAACTACAGTATGGACATTCTAGCATGATACTCATCCACGCGTTGCGTGGTAACAATTGTCACAACACGAGGTATCATGATAAACTTTGTGTCGACTTATCTCCGGGAGAGATGCCGTAATCGTGATTACGAGAGCGCCTCTTTAGCGTTCTCGACCGCTGCTTCCTTCTTTGCGGGGTAGGCTTCGACTTTCGCGCGAAGGGTGATTCCCTGCCCGAGTCGAACCTCGTCGCGGTAGGCGGCCTGCTTGTCGAGCGAGATGAAAAACGAGCAGTTGTCGTCCACGCGCTGGTCAAGTTCCCCGCGCACTTGCTCGATGTCGTCCAGTTCGCGGAGTTTACCGAGGATGTGACGCATTTCGTCGGCGTTCTCCACCCGTGCCGAGAGGATGAGGATGCGGTCGCCGAGATGCCCCTCGCTCTTCATGCGCTCGATTTCGGACTCTTCGGGGAGGTATGCGTCGAGGGCGTCCTCCACGCGCTGGTCGTCTTCGGTCGCATAGCAGAATGCACGCAGGTCGATGTAATGAAACGGAACGCTGGCCATGATGGTACGTACGAGTGGGGGAAAGAAAAGTTACGCTTCGTCGTCCGCGTCCTCGTCGTTATCGCCCTCGGCCGCTTCGAGGGAGTCCTCCGGAACGCCGGTCTCCTGTCCGTCCTCGAAGCTGACGGTGTAGGTGGCGTCGCCGAACATGTTCTCGATCACTTGCGTGACCGTCCCCTCGTCGCCATCATATTCGCTGTGCTGGTCGTGCAGAATGACCGCGTCGTCTTCCTCAAAGCTCATACCGCCGGATAGCCCATCCGGTCGTAAAAACCGTCCGATTCCGGAGTGTCCCCGACCGAAGGCTTATCTCGCCCGCTCGAATATCGTGGCACATGATTGTACTCTCCGCGCGGTCGGTCTCTCCCTCTCGTTCGCCATCCGAGTCACATCGCGGTCAGTCACACGATGACGCTCGATGACCTCTGGTTTCTCGCTACCGAGGCGGACCAGCGGGCCGAACAGGCCTACCATCGACTGACGGAGCGACACACGGGATTTCTGGAGTTCACCCGGACGTACGATGTCTCCCGGCGGCGATTTCGGACGCTCGCCCGGCGCGTCTCGGACACCGGCGCGCCGTACGGCGCACACACCATCGTCTATCGACCGTCCGGCGAAATCCTCCTCGTCTGGCACGGTGGGTTGGACACGTGGGTGCTCCCCGGCGGCGGCATTCAGGAAGACGAATCCTACCGCGAGACCGCGGAACGGGAACTCCGTGAGGAGGCGGGCGTGGAGGCGAACTACGAAGGACTCGGTATCGCAACCCGTACCGCGATTCGGTGCGGCGAGTACTCGACGTGGGGTATTCTCCCGGTGTTTCAGGCGCGTGCGAAGACGACGACGCCGACCGTCCGCGACCCGGACGGCGAGATAACGGATGCGAAGTGGTTCGGGAAGTTACCCGAAAACACCCGCGACCGCGAGCAGTTGGTCGCGTGGCAGGAGAACGAGTTCGACTAGTTGCCGTGCGTGACGCCGTCACGTGAATCGGCGTCCATCCGCCGAATCGCGCCGCGGGCGTTGCCCGATTCGTAGCCGAAGAACACGTCGTTCGCGTAGGCGTCGGCGACTTCGGTGGCGTGAATGAGGTCGTCGATGTCGATATCGACCGCGTACAGTTCGATGCTGAACGGGATGTCGAGGGCGTCGGCGAACCCGCTGGCGATGATTTCGAGCCAGTAGGTCGTCGAGTAGGCCATGTCGTACAGCGGGACGACGAACTCGTCCACGTGTTCCGACAGCGCGTCCAGGTCGAGTCCAGCACGCTCGTAGAGGTGGCCCGGATACGGGTCGGGATACAGCGTCAGATAGGTTTTGCCGGGGATTCGGTCGGTCGCTTCCGCGACGAACTCCGTGATGACGTCGGCGCGCCACGCATACCAGTCGTCGTGGTCGCTCGCTTCGAACTCAGCCTCGCACTGCTCGCAGTGGCAGTACTCCGCCCGCGGAAAGCCGCTGTCGTCCACTCGCACGTCGGGGTAGGCCTCGGCAGCGTCGGACACCATTTCGAGAAGTCCCTCCCGATAGGCCTCGCGCGTCGGGCAGATGTATCCCCAGTCGAAGTACGGTTGCTCGCGGGTCGCGAGTTCGCCCTCGTCGCTCACCGGCACCAACGAGGGGTCGTTCTCGGCGGCGGTGCTGTCGCCGAAACAGGAGATCATGTTCACGCCCATTTCGACCGGCTCGGTTGCACGCCCCGTCACGTCCTTCATCTCGTAGAATCCCCGCTCGAACTCGGGCCAGTCGAGTTCCTCGGGGTTTCGCGTCACCACGCCGTACATGGTACGCCGTTCGGGTTCCGGTCGGTAATCGGTTTCGAACCCCGTGTCCCTCGCTTCCGCTCCGCCCCGGTTCCCCACACCTTCCCCTTTGAATGGCTTTCAAGTTCGCCCCGCAGACCTTCCCCGCCGGGAACATACTACTCTAGTACATGATCCGAACCATACTCGGCGTCGCATGTGCCAGCGTCGGAGCGCTTACGTCCGCCGCACCCGGCGAGAACGGCCCGCTGAACGGACTGGACGGATTGCAGGGAGTGGACGACCTGCAGGGAATCTCGTTCGACAAACTCAACATCCTCTCCCTGCTCGCGCAGGCGGGGTACGCCTTCCAGAAGGGCAACGCGAAGCGCGGCGCGCTGCTGCTCGGTGCGGCCACCATCGCGCCGAAGAGCAAGGAGGCGTCGTATCTCGTGCAGGGCGTCGTCACGCTCGACTCCATCCGCAAGCGGCTATCGTAAGCCGGTAACGGTCTATTGTAAGCAGGCAACGGCTTGTCGTACCGCGAGCGGATGTCGTACGCCATCAATGGACCCGGATGGATCGCGATGGGAAAAGTAAAGGATTGACTGCACGCATTTTCCGTTATGGACTTCAGTCTCTCCGCAGAGCAGAAACAGATCCGGGACATGGTCGCGGAGTTCGTGGACGAGGAGATCAAGCCTCGCGCCGCGGAAATCGACGAAACCGACGAATTCCCCAGCGACCTCGTCTCGGAGATGGCCGACCTCGGCCTGATGGGAATGCCCTTCCCGGAGGAGTACGGCGGGGCCGGACTCGACTACCACTCCTACGCCATCGGCCTCGAAGAGATCGCACGCGGGAGCGGCGGCCTCGGAACCGTCGTCGCCGCCCACACCAGCCTCGCGGGTAACATGCTCTACGAGTTCGGGAACGAGGAGCAGAAACAGGAGTTCCTCACCCCGGTCAACGAGGGCACCGACATCGGCGCGTTCGCACTCTCGGAACCCGGTGCGGGGAGCGACGTTCCGGCGATGGACACCACGGCCGACAAGGACGGCGACGAGTACGTCCTCAACGGCGGCAAGCTTTGGATCTCGAACGGCTCTGTCGCCGACACCGTCACCGTCTTCGCCAAGACGGACGAGGACGCAGGTAACAAGGGCATTTCCTCGTTCGTCGTCCGTCCCGAGGAGGACGACGGCTTCCACGTCGAGGGCACGGAGCACAAACTCGGCGACAAGGGCTGTCCGACCGCCGAACTCCGGTTCAGCGACCTCCGGATTCCCGAGGACCGCCTGCTCGGCGAGGAGGGCGACGGGTTCGTCCACGCGCTGAAGACCCTCAACGGCGGGCGCATCACGATTGCGGCGCGCAGCATCGGTCTCGCCCGCGCGGCACGGGACGACGCGCTCGAATACGCCCAGCAGCGCGAGCAGTTCGACCAGCCCATCAGCGACTTCCAGACCATCCAGCACAAGCTGGCCGACATGGACACGAAGATTCAGGCCGCGAAGATGCTCATGCACCGCGCCGCCGACCGCAAGATGCGCGGCGAGGACTTCATCAAGCACGCCGCACAGGCCAAGTTGTTCGCCAGCGAAATCAGCCGTGAAGTCGCCAACGAGGGCATCCAGATCCACGGCGGCTACGGCTACACCACCGACTTCGACGCCGAGCGCTACTACCGCGACGCCAAACTGAACGAGATTTACGAGGGCACCAGCGAAGTCCTGCGGAACACGATTGCGGCGCAGATGCTGGACTAGAGAGGAGAGCGGCGACTCGGAGAACGCTTTTCGGGCGATTTTGTTTTGCTGTGAGATGGTATTTTGTTGAATTC
>NZ_JBAWAC010000591.1:0-2903 GCF_049589095.1 Haladaptatus sp.
GGCTATGTAAGAGAGGTTTCGAAGAAACCTCGACTGTCGAACGGGCTGTGCCCGTGAGACAAATTCGGCCGAAGAACGAATTTCATAGCCCGTCAGGCTCTGCCTGACGGAGACTATGTGAGCGAGGTTCGGAACGAACCTCGCCCCATAGAAGCGACGACTGCCCATTCGACGGTCGAAACGAACTCCCGTTTCGAACGTTATTTTTCGCGCATCGATTCGTATCGTTCCGCCAGCACCAGGTACGGTTCGATGACTTCGATGCAATTTCCGAGCGTGACGAGATCGTCCTCGACTGTGACCATTCCCGAATCTTCGAGCTTTGGGAGATGGCTGTGATGTAACTGGGCAAAAATACGCCTGGCGTCGGTATCCGGGTGCTCGTCCGAAATTTTCTCCGAGAGGGCTGTTACTGTCAACGATGGGCCACTCTTGATGAGTTCTCGAAGCACGACTCGGCGTCGTGCACTCGCCAGTGTGGAGAAGATGACGGACGGTGCGGGCCTATCGACGTTGTCTAGTGAGGGCATCGGTGGAATATCGTGGAATTCGTAGTTACTGGTATCTCCCGTCGCTGGATATCTATGTACTAGAATGTATTCGCACGAATCGATCTGAACCTTGGCCTTATATTTCAGGCTTTTTATCACGCGCTTTCACCTCGTCACGAATCTCTTTTTTACTACAATAAATATATGTGTACTTTCCTCGATTCTATCGTGGTTTACCCTTTTCTCCGAGGACGGTGTTCTCGACGAGGCGTGATTGTGCCCGTCGCAAACGCTCCGAAACGGACTGTTTGCTGATGTCCAGCGTGGAACTCAGGTTCGTAAGGGTGGCGTCGCGAGGAACTTCGAAATACCCGGATTCGTAGGCGGCGACGAGGGCTTCGCGCTGTGGCTCGGTGAGGTGAAACGCCGTTTCGTTGTCGCCCGGCGTGTACAATCGCTTGAGGGAGAAATCGACGTGCTCTCGTCGGCAGAACTGTTGAAATTCGATCAGGGCGGATCGCTCCGGAAACCGGACCCGTCGCGTCCACGTCCCCGACGCGCCGTGACCCGCCATCGGAACCGCACCGAGTTCCTGATAGGTGGGATAGACGGGAAGGATCGACTCCCGTTCCAGTCGAAGCCGATAGAGTTTCCGAACGTCCATCTCTTCGACGATGGAGTACGACTCGATCGTCGGATCGGCGTGAAGGGAATCGTCGAACGTGTCGAAACTCCCTCCGGTTGCCCAAACGATGAGGAGCGCGGACCCCGCCGTGCTCGCCATCTGCTGTTCGAGTTCGACGGTCATTTCCGGAACTGCTTCGAGCGTCTCGGTAAGAACGAGGTCCGGAGCACGTATCGTAAACTCCGCGATGACGCTCATGACCGGTGGAACTCGCCCCGGGGTCTAAGTAGTATTGGTCGGTTACCGGGACTCGTCCAGTTTGAACTGTTCGTGCTCGCTCGCAGCGTTGAGCACGACGCTCGTGTTACTTTCTTTGATATCGGGGTCGATGAGCAGCTTCTTGATCTGTTCGTTCATTCCGTCCGTGTCGGTAAATTTGCCGATGGCGATGATATCATAGTCCCCGGTAACCTCGTACACACTTATCATCTGATCATGGTCTTGCAACCGTTCGGTCACTTCCGGCAGGGCGTTCCCCTCGACTTTCAGTTGGACGACTGCCGTCACATCGTATCCCAACTCGTCGTAATCGACGAGCGGAGAGTACCCTTGAATGACCCCCTGTTCTTCCAAGTGGGTCAAGTGATTCGAAATCGTCGTCACCGAGACGTCCAGTTCCTCCGCAAGGCTTCGGAGACTCGCTCGTCCGTCGCCGAGTAGTTCGTTTACGAGTTTCGCATCCAGATTTTCGTACGTCATTACACCAACCAACTCACTCCACCCATTAGAATTTAACGAATATCCAATTCTAGGTCCAAATCGTACAGTTGACCAACCGATACTGTTTTAATGGTGGATGTATTTGCATACGGTGTCTATAAAGATGACAGACGGAAATATTGCCACCGAAAAGGATACAGGGTTATCCGCTGAAGAACAGGAAGTTCTCGACGCAATCGAGACTGAAAACGTCGATTTTGTCCGTCTCCAGTTCACCGACATCACGGGGACAGTGAAAAACGTCAGTATCCCGGCCCACCAAGTCGAAAAGGCGTTCGAGGAGGGCATTTGGTTCGACGGGTCGTCCATCGAAGGATTCGTTCGCATTCAGGAGAGCGACATGCGTCTCGAACCCGACCCATCCACGTTTGCTGTCCTCCCGTGGCGCTCCAACGGTGACTCCGCAAGTGCACGTCTCATCTGTGATGTCGTCAACACCGACGGAACGCCGTTCGACGGCGGTCCACGCCAGGTTTTGAAGCGTGTCCTCGACCGTGCGGACGAGATGGGATATACCGTCAGCATCGGTCCCGAGCCCGAATTCTTCCTCTTTGACAAGGACGAGGACGGAAACGCGACCACCGTCCCGCACGACTCAGGCGGCTACTTCGACCTCGCACCCAAGGACATGGCGAGCGACGTCCGCCGAGAAATCATCTTCACGCTGGAGGAGATGGGCTTCGAAATCGAGGCCAGCCACCACGAAGTCGCCGACGGTCAGCACGAAATCAACTTCAAGTACGAGGACGCACTCGCTGCAGCGGACAACATCGCTACCTTCCGTGCTGTCGTCCGCGCCGTCGCGGAACAGAACGACATCCACGCGACGTTCATGCCCAAGCCGATCAGCGCTTTAAACGGCTCGGGTATGCACAGCCAAATCAGCCTCTTCGACGAGGACGGTAACGCGTTCGACGACCCCGACGACGAGTTCAACCTCTCCGAGACGGCCTACAAGTTCATGGGCGGCATCCTGAACCACGCCGAAGCGTTCACCGCCGTCACGA
>NZ_JBAWAC010000592.1:0-3301 GCF_049589095.1 Haladaptatus sp.
GCAGGGGTACGACGTCATCTGTTCGTGTACGTCCTGTTCGATGTCGCTCCGGCAGGAGTACCCGGAACTCTACTCGTTCGACGGCACCGAGAAGGTCTCGTCGAACACCTACGAGGCGCTCGAATACCTCCGTGTCAACGAGGACCTAGACGGCGCGCTCGCGGAGTCGTCGGTTCCGGAGTCCGAGTTCGGAACGCTGTCCTACCACGCGCCGTGTCACGCCAGGAATCAGGGACTCGCCGGACAGGCCGTCGAACTGCTGTCGGCGCTCGACGGCACGGATCCGGTGGACGTTGGCGACTCCTGTTCCGGCATCAGCGGCACGTACGGCTGGAAGGAGGAGAAGTACGACAAATCCATGAAAATCGGCGAGGAGATGTTCGAGCACATGGAGGACGCCGAGGGCGAAACCGGCATGACCGAGTGTCCGACCTGCGCGATGCAGATGGAACACGGGACGGGCTACGATATTCGCCACCCGCTGGAAGTGCTGGACGCGGCGCTGGTCAGTTGAAGTGTAGGATACGGCGCTGGTCAGTTGAACTCGCGCTGAATCGTCTCACCCTTTTCCTCGGTGGTGTCCTGCGGACGGCGTTGCATGTGTGCGCGCACGTCGTCGAACAGGGCGTCGGGCGCGTCGTTCGCACGGTAGCGGATCGACTTCCCGCTCGTCAGTTCGAGTCGCACGTACGGCCGTTCGTACTGTATCGAGGAGAGCCACTCGTAACGGATTTCGGTGACGTCGTTCCTGACGTACGGAATCCGACGTTTCATATCGACGCCCTCGTGAAACGCGACCGACTCGTCGCCGACGAGGGCGTGGGTCGTGAAGTATCGCTCGTCCGGTTTCACCCACAGCGACGTACCTGAACTGTAGTTCAACGTGTAGCAGGTCCCGTGGGACCGGTCGTCCCGTAGCTCCTCGGCGATCCGTTTCGTGTACTCCGCGTGGTCGTCGAGGAGGGTCCAGTACGTCCGGTCTACCTCCTTCGTCCCGGTGTACCACAGGCCGAGTCCGATCAGTGCACCGACGGCGAGACTGGCAAGGGTCGGGTTCGCAACGACGAAGAGGCCCCCGAGGATGACGCCGAGCAAAATCCCGGCGAAGGGTCGCCAGCCGAGCCACCACAGGAGCGTGCTCACCTCTCCCACTGTGTCCTCGCTCATCGTGACGAGTACACTCCTCACCGCTGAATAGTTTTTTGTACGGACATTCGAGCCGGGATTCGGGACCCTGAACCTTCTTGCCGGTTCCCGTCGTGAACGAAGTAGGGGGTACGATGTCACGACAGCAAACGAGGACCCAGACGAGGCGAGCCTTTCTCACGACGATGGCGGCGGGGACCGTCGCCGCCGCGAGCAGCGGTACCGCCGATGCACAGGGGACGAAGACCATCAAACTCGGCGGCGAAGTCATGGGCTGGCAGGGACAGCAACCGTCCAGCATTTCCGGGAAGAAGAACCCGACATTGAAGTTCAAGGCCGGGCAGAAGTACGAGGTCATCTGGACGAACCTCGACGGCCAACCGCACAACTTCCAACTGCTGGACTCCTCGGGGAACGTCATCAAAGGGACGGATAGAATGTCGCAAAAAGGAGCAACGCAGTCGCTGACGTTCACCGCCACGCCCGAGATGGTGAAGTACCGCTGTCAAGTACATCCGACGACGATGGTCGGGAAGGTGCAGATTCCGGGCGCGAAAAAGGAAGCGACGAGTTCGAACGCGAACATCCCGGCCGACGCGTACGTCTTCGCCGCCGCGATCATCCTCGCGGTCTTCTCGCCGCTGCTCTTCGCGTTGCTGTTGATGCGGGTCGGGACCGATGATGGGGTGCGACCGTCGGGGTAGCCACGCGACTACGAATGGTACTGTTTCACACAGTGTCGCTTCGGAGGAACGCTTTTGTGGAGAGACGGTAGTGTTCAGACATGTTTGACTCCCTCTACCACGAAATCGAGATAATCGAGCGGACCCATCGGGTTCTCCTTCTCGTCGGGGAACACGGTCCGATAGGGATTCGACGGCTGTCGCGGACCGCCGAACGGGAACACCACGAGATCCGTGCGTCCCTTCGGCTTCTGGAGGAGGAGGGATACATCGAATCGACGCCGGACGGCGCAGTCACGACCGCCGATGCCGGGAATTATCTGATCGAGGTGGCCGACGACATCGACGCCGTAACGGACAGCCTCGATTCGCTCCCCACCCTCCCGAAGGAAGTTACTCGCGCGGAACGCTGACGTTTCGCAACTCGGCACCGCAGTCCGGGCATTCGCCCGGGTGCCGGAGCGCGCTCACGCGGTTACCACACTGTTCACATTCGTATGTCGCGGTCATCGAGCGCCCTATGACATGCAGTAAGTTAACGTTTGTCCCACTCAGTAGTCGAGGTCGTCGGTGGTGTAGTCGAGCAGGAGGACGGCACCCCCACCGACGAGCGCGGCGACGATTGCAGCGCCGAGTACCGTCGGCGTCCACGCGAACGACGCCGACGAGAACGTCTTCTCGACGGGGTAGCGAAGCGCCCCGACCATCAGGCTGACGAGGAACGTCAGCGTCGCCGCCCGGTAGTGTTCGAGCGCCCACGACACGATTCGGGAGATGGTCAACAACCCGACGAGCGCACCGATCATGAACGTCACCACGACCGCGCCGGGTGTGACGACGGACGCGATCGATCCGCCGTCGAGGAGGCCGACGAGCGCGTCCTTGAACCCGTGTAGGCTCTCGGAGAGGTAGTTGTACTGCCCGAGGAGCATGAGGATGAGCGCCCCGGAGACGCCGGGGAGGATCATCGCGCTGATGGCAACCATCCCGGTCACGAAGACGAACGGAAGCGGCGTCGCGCCGGTCGCCGATTCGGTCGCACCGGCGATGAGGAACGCGATGGCGAAGCCCGCGACGGCGGCACCGACTTGCCCCGGCGTGTTAATCGACACCTCGCTGTAGAGGACGATGGCCGACGCGGCGATGAGGCCGAAGAAGAAGCCGTAGAGGATCACGGGATGATGCTTGCTTCCCCACGTGACGGCACCCGTCACCGCCACGACTGCCGTTGCGATTCCCGCACCCAGTGCGAGGAGAAACGGGAGATCCATCTCCGAAAGCATCCCGCGGACGGCTGCGCGCTCGTCCGGGTCGTACGCTCGAAGGATGCTCGGCACGATTCGTGGGTCGAAGGACGCGACGGCGGAGATAAGCCGTTCGTAGATTCCCGTGATGAGGGCGATCGTTCCGCCGGAGACGCCGGGGACCGCGTCGGCGGACCCCATGCAGACTCCTTTCAGGTAGATAGTCAG
>NZ_JBAWAC010000593.1:0-3464 GCF_049589095.1 Haladaptatus sp.
GCGAACTCCTCGACGCGATGAAGGAGACGGACATCATCTCGCCGCCGACCAACTGCCTGTCGCCGATCACGGCGGAACTCGTGGAGGCCGGACTCCGCAAGGAGTACGACGCGGACTTCTACGCGGCCGCGACCCGTGACGCCGACGTTCACGGCGGCGACCCGTTCATCGTGGAGGCCGGTATCGCCTACGGTGGCGAACTACAAGCTGAAGGGTCGGCCGAACTGCTCCGCTTCGCGAACCGCGTGCCGCTGGTGTATCAGCGCGGTGCGTGTGCCACGACGGACGTGGTGAAATCCATCGGTTGGCGCAACTACAATCTCGATCAACCCGGCGGCAGCGGCATCCCGAACGGACCGGTCGTCATCATGGTGCACGTGGCGTCCACGAACGTCCCGTTCACGAGCGAGTCGAAGGACGCGATCGCGAACGTCCCAGCCATCGAGGACGAGATCGAGTTGGCGATTCGGGAGGCCGCCCGCGAACTCAAATCGTACCTCAACAAGCGCCAGTCGCTCAAGAAGCGCCAGAAGAAACAGAACGTCATCGCCACCATCCTGCCGGAGATGGCCGAAAAGCTCTCGACCATGACCGGTCAGGAACGGCTCGAAATCGGCGATTCGCTGGCGCGTATCATGAACAACGTGCTGGTCGAACGCGAGGTCGAGGACGACCTCGTCAAACTCGTCGTGGAGAACCACGGTTCGACCAACGAGTCACCGAAGCTGACCGAAATCGTGGCTGCCGAACCCCAAAACCTCTCGGACGGCGCGACCGCCGTCGAGATGGATGGCGAGTGGTTCGTGACGTGGGAACCCACCGTCGAAAGCGGTGAGGAATCCGTTCTCGAATACAACGTCGCCGATGACGTATCGTTCGACGCCGTCAGGGTCGAAGGAATCGAAGACGAACGATTGACCAACAACACATGAGCACGGACACCAACGAAGAAGCCCAGCAGAAACTCATCGACCTCGCCGCGGAGTTCTACGACCAGTTCGCGGGGGGGAAGATCCCGGAAATGTCCATCCCGACCCGGACGAAGAGCAACATCGAATACGACGAGGACGACCGCGTCTGGGTGTACGGCGACCGGAAGAGCACCCGGAGCGCGAACAGCGTCCGCGGGGCTAGAAAGCTCCTGAAGGCTGTGTACACCATCGACTTCCTCGCGAACCAGTTGGAGGAAGACCGCTCGTCCACCCTCCGTGAGTTGTACTACCTCTCGGAGTCGTGGGACGCCGACGAGGCGCAGTTTTCCAACCAGGACGAGTCGAACCAACTCATCGAGGACTTGGAGATCGTCTCGAACGTCACCCGCGAGGACTTCCACATGCGACCCGAGGAGTCCGGCGCGAAGGTGATGGGACCGCTGCTCCTCCGGGAGCAGACGAATCGAGGCGACCGCGATATTCACTGTCAAGAGGACGTGGGACAGGGCGGCTACCAGATTCCGAACAATCCCGACACCATCGAGTTCCTCGACCACGATGCCGATTTCGTCCTCTGTGTCGAGACCGGTGGGATGCGCGACCGACTCGTCGAGAACGGGTTCGACGAGGAGTACAACACGATAATCGTCCACCTCGGCGGCCAGCCAGCACGGGCGACCCGCCGCCTGACCAAGCGACTTCACCAGGAACTCGATCTACCGGTCACCGTATTTACAGACGGTGACCCGTGGAGTTACCGTATCTACGGTTCGGTCGCCTACGGTTCCATCAAGAGTGCACACCTGAGCGACTACCTCGCCACGCCGGAGGCGAAATTCATCGGCATCCAACCGAAGGACATCGTGGAGTACGACCTGCCGACCGACCCCTTGAGCGATTCGGACAAGAACGCGCTCGAAAGCGAACTCGAAGACCCGCGCTATCAGACGGACTACTGGCGGGAACAGATCGAACTCCAACTCGACATCGAAAAGAAATCCGAACAGCAGGCGCTCGCCTCCCACGGCCTCGATTTCGTGACCGACACCTATCTCCCGGAACGGTTGTCGGACATGGGAATCATCTGATCTGGACGATTCGCTTTTTTCGACCTCGTCTCCCCGGCGACACGGTCAACCATCCTTGAACGACAGTTGGTTTCATAGGTGGCCGATACGTACGAATGAGACGATGGGGAACTGGCTCAATCTGAAGCTCACCGGTATCGGCGCGATGATTTTCGCGCTAGTCTGGGCGCTGACCAACTACTCGATACACGTCTCGAACCCGTTTCTGACACAGTTCGCCGGAGTTGCGGCCATCGGTCTCGCCGTGTTCGCAGTGGCCGATGCACTGCACGGCGGACTGTCCGACTGAGCCGAACGGAATCAGACGAACTCGGTCTCGGTCGTCTCGCCGAATCCGGTTTCGGTGCGATGGTCCACGTCGCCGCGAGCGCACGACCGACAGTAGTGGTTTTCTCCCTCGTTCACCGTTTTCACGGGAACGCCTGCGACGTACTTCCGTTCGTGATACTTCCGCTCGACGCCGTTTCCGACCGGTTTGGCGCACACCGAGCATGGCGTGGCCGGTTCGTAGACCGTCTTCTCGTCCGTCGAACGAACCCGACCGAACGTCGTCGGCGACCTGAGTCCGGGAACGTGTTGCGGTGTGAGAACGAGCAAGAACAAGCCGAGCAGGAGGGAAAGAGTGCCGAAGACCAATCCCGCTCCGGCCCAGTTGGTCAGGAGGAGAAATAACCCGAACAGGACGCCGAGGGAACCGAAAATGAGACTCACGGCGAACGCGAGGGCGCGTTTGACCGTCCAGTCGGTGGAGAATCCCTCGTCCTCGAAGTACTCCTCGGAGCCATCCTCGCGCAGTTCGATTCGCTCCGCGCCCGGCGAGTAGCAGTACCACGCATACAGCAAGTTGCCGATGCCACTGGTGGACATAAGGAGGAGGATGTGGAGTGGAATCGACCCGAACCCGCGATTTATCATCACGACGCGGTCGCCGTAATCCTGTTTTACGTCCCAGCCCTCGACCGTGAGGTCCTCGATTCGGCGGCTAAAACCGTCGTTTCGCGGGTGTCGTGAGTTCCGGGTGTGCCGTGAATGCTGTGAGCGAAAGCTATCGCTCCCACCCGAATCGACTGCACTCCCGCACTGGGAGCAGAACGAATCGCCCGGGGAGAGCGACGAACCGCACTGCGAACAGAAGTTGGAGGGACTTCGGGAACGCATGTGTGAACTAACCCCGTCTCGACTCAAGAAGATTGTGTTGTGATGAACTATTCGGTCCGGTGAACGGAACGGGGATCGTTCCGGACGATTCCTATTCCTCGTCGAGCGCAACCGCGATACCGCGTCCTTCGACGTCCTCGGCGAACGCCGCAGAGTCGGCTTCGAGCGCGGCGAACGTGTTGTAGTGAATCGGGACGACGAGGTCGGGGTCGAGGTCGGCGGCCAATGCGGCCGCTTCGTGTCTGTCCATCGTGAAACTCCTGCCAATGGGCGGCAAGAACAGCGA
>NZ_JBAWAC010000594.1:0-3120 GCF_049589095.1 Haladaptatus sp.
TCCCGGTGTCACGAATGCCGACGCGCTCACGGAGTTCGGTAAAGGAAAGCGACTCCTCGGCGTCGGTGAGTTCCCGGAGAATGGACATGCGAATCTCGTTGCCCAGCACGGCGAGCGCGTCCATCGAGGGTTTCGTCCCGTACGTCATAACGGTGCTTTCGACGGCGCTCGCCATCAATCCCCCGAAAAACAATAAGAACTCTTACAGAACTGGCGTTCGCCGAAGCTTGATTGTTCACTCGACTCGACAGTGCGTATGGCTGACATCGACTCGTCGGCGAAATCGACGGGATGGCGTGGACGGTTCAGGACATCGAAGACGGGAACCCTCCTCTCGAACACGGGATTTCGGCGGCTGTATCTCGCTCGAATCGTCAACCGTGTCGGCGACAAACTGTACTCCATCGCGTCGATGTGGTTGGTGTATCAGCTGACCGGTTCGACGTTTTACACCGGACTCGCCGGATTCCTGTCCCGGCTTCCGATAGTGTTCGGGTTTCTGTTCGGGCCCATCGTCGACCGCTCACGCCTCTCCCGACTCCTCGTTCTCGTCGGGGCGGCACAAGCCATCGTCGTCGTTTCGGTTCCCGTGGTCGCACACGTTCACACGGTGAGCGTCTCCCTCGTCCTCGCAGTCGTCGGACTGCTCGCGCTTCTCGGACGACTCAACGCCCCGGCCGAGAAAGCCGCCCTACCTCGACTCGTGGACGACGAACTCCTGCCGCGTGCGAACTCGCTCGAATCGGCGACGCATCAGACCATCGGTGCGGTGGCAGAAGCCCTGTCGGGGGCGCTCATCGCCGTTTTCAGTGCCGTCGCGCTGTTCGCCTTCGACGCGGCGACGTTCGTCGTGAGTGTCGTCTTTTTCGCACTGCTGAGCGTTCCCACGACCGAGAAGACCGGAACGTCACCGAGCGCTACGGAGTACCTCGCCGACATGCGCGAGGGGTTCGAGTTGATTCGGAACTCGGTCGTTGGGCACATGGTCGTCGCGGCGAGCTTCGTGAGTGCGTTCACTGCCGGTTCGACGGCAGTGCTCCCGGCGTTCGCCGATTCGCTCGGCGGGGCGGAGACGTACGGACTGTTCATCGCGGCCATGATCGTCGGTCTCCTCGTAGGGTCGCTCGTCGCATCGCGGTTCGAGACGATTCGATTCGGCCGCTTCGTAATCGTCGGCTTTCTGATCACCGCGGTCGGCCAACTCGGTATCGTCACGGTCGGTTGGCTTCCGGCGGTGCTCCTCTGTTACGGAATCGCCACCGTCCCCATCGGGATTTACAACGTCCTCGTCAGCGCGACGATTCAGACCGGCGTTCCGAACGACTTGCTCGCGCGGGTGAGTTCCACGACCGGAAGTCTCGTCGCGGCCGTCGGTCCGCTCGGGTATCTCATCGATGGGGCGCTCGGAGACAGATACGGAAGCGCGACGGTCATCGGGTTCTCCGCGATAGGGTACTGTTTGCTCGTCGGCTATTGGCTGGTCGTGCCCGCACTCCGCGAGTTCCCACCGGTCACGAGCGTCGAACCGAACTCCTTCGGGACGTGAACACTGTCTCCCGTCGGTCGAGCGCTACCCTCGAACTCTATTCCCCGGTACCTATCGGTCCCCGTCGGCGAACAACTCCCGGAAACCCGTAAATCGTGAATACCGACACCGATAGGTAACTACACGAACGATTCATAGGAAATGGCTGCAAAGAGAACGGTTCATCTCCCGGTCGCGGCGCAACCGAGCGTCGAGACGCTCGTCGAACTGACACAGCAGGCCGAGGAACTGGGCTACGAACACGCGTGGCTTCCGGAGACGTGGGGGCGCGATGCGGTGACGAGCCTAACCGCGATGGCGCTCGGTACGGAAAAAATCGGTCTCGGGCCGTCAATCGTCAACGTCTACTCGCGGTCGCCCGCGCTCATCGGGCAGACCGCCGCGACGCTACAGGAAGTGTCGGACGGGCGATTTCGGCTCGGTATCGGCCCGAGCGGACCGGCCGTCATTCAGGGGTGGCACGGCGAGGCGTTCGACCGCCCGCTACGGCGCACCCGCGAAACCATCGACATCGTTCGGAAGGTGCTGTCAGGCGAGACGGTGAACTACGACGGCGACTGCTTCACGCTGGGTGGCTTCCGACTGCGGTGTGAGCCACCGGAAACGCCGCCGCCGATCGATGCGGCCGGGATGGGGCCGAAGTCGGTGGAGTTGGCGGGACGGTTCGCCGACGGGTGGCACGCGACCCTCTTCACGCCCGACGGGATGGCCGACCGACTCGATGATTTACGGCGCGGTGTAGACCTCGGAAACCGCGATGCGGACGACGTGGAAGTGACGCTCTCGTTGACCTGCTGTGCGCTTTCGGACGGCGAGCGCGCCCGAAACCTCGCACGGCAACACGCCGCCTTCTACATCGGTGGGATGGGAACCTACTACCGCGATTCGTTGGCCCGGCAGGGGTACGAGGACGTCGCCTACGACATCTCGGAAGCGTGGGCGAACGGCGACAAGGAGCGGGCGACCGAACTGGTGGCCGACGACCTGCTGGACGACCTCGCCGCCGCGGGCACGCCCGAACGTGCCCGCGAGATGTTCGAGAAGTTCGCCGATATCGACGGCGTCGATTCGGTCGCCGTGGGGTTCCCCCGCGGTGCCACGGTCGAGGACGCACGCGAGACGATGGCCGCGTTGGCCCCGTGAATCGGTGTCGGACCAAACGAGTTAGGAACTGCCGATTTATATCTAGATCGATGATGAGAGATCGGGGCGTGCGCAGCTGCCCCATGTGCCTCATAGGACAGTGCAACCGCGACGGGTAGCCTTCCGGGGCTATCCCCTGTATTGCCTTTCGAGTGTCTTTCGATTGCCTTTCAGTACGCTGGTCAGCGGTGAATAACTCCGATTTCAACACCGATTCCGCCGTCGTCGTCCTCGCTTTGCGAAAGGAGCAAACGCCCGTGTGAGCTAGTCACATACTGTGGGGGACGGTGAACGGAAACCATGACGCAAGCAATCGAGACGATCGTCACGGAAGTATCGGAATGGGACGGCGTGGAGGTCGGTGAGCACCGATTCGGGGGCACGGAGTTCACCCTTGGGAAGCGGGAAATCGGCCACGTCCACCAGTGGGG
>NZ_JBAWAC010000595.1:0-3029 GCF_049589095.1 Haladaptatus sp.
AACGCACGGTACTCGTGTTGATGGCGGGGGTTGGCCTGCTCGATGCTGAGTCCGGTGATGTCGGCCTCGTATATCTCTGGTAGCATCTCAGCCAAATTCATATCGAGGTGGTGGGGTCCCTCGTAGCTTCCCCAACAGGTGTGGAGTCGGACCTGCTCTTCGGGGACGTTCGACATCGCCTCGTTGAGCGCCCCGACGTGGAGGCGCGTGGCCCCCTTGATGTCTTCGAGGGACTCGCCCGCGTACGCCGACGTCTGACCGACGGTGAGGAGTTCGGGGGCGTCGATTTGGAGGGTCATTCCGGTCTCGGCGACGAGTTCGTACTCCTCGGCCATCGCGTCCGCGGCGGCGAAGAGGAACTCCTCGTAGGAGTCGTAGTAGTCGTTGACATGCGTGGCGGTGACGATACTGGGCGACGCCGAGGTCACGAACGTCCCCTCGAAATCGGCGTCGGTGGCCGCGAGCGCGTCGCGGAACCCTGCGAGTTCGGCTTCCGCCTCGTCCTGACCCGTGTACTCGATCGGGCCGGTAACGACGGGCTGCATCGAGAGGTCGATGACGTCCGTCTTGAACGTCTCGTCCGCGTACTCGGGAAACTCCTGCAGGTCCGCCCAGAGTTCCTGCTCACGTTTGCCCTCGATACCGCTGAGTCGGTCCGCAACGTACCAGTTGAACGAGACGCGGGACTGCTCGCCGTTGTTGGCGATGTCGATACCGACCTCGGCCTGCCGTTCGACGATGTCGCGTGTGGCGTCCGCGACGGTCGCGTCCCACTCGTCGGCGTCGACGTCCTCGCCGTCCTGGCGCTTCTTGAGGAGGTCGAGCAGTTCCGGCGGTCGGGGAAGGCTTCCGATGTGCGTCGTGCGAATTCGGTCGTCGTTCGTGGTCATTCGATAATCATGTGGGTAATAGAATCCGAGTGGAATATAACCCACGGTAGTCACAAATTCGTTCTCACAGCACTATTCGAGTTCGATCACGGCGAGGTGATATCGAACGGCGGTTCGGTCCCCGGTGGGAGCGGCGTTTCGTAGCTTCGTTCGCCAGTTACCTCGTCGAACTCCTCGGTGGCCTCCGCTACGATATCCGGATTTTCGAGGAGTTCGTACGCGGTTCCACCGAGAACCTTTGCGGCATAGACGGCACCTTTCTTCCCGAAATCGCCGTTAGCCGCCGTCGCCTGCCACGTATGTCCCGGCGTTCCGACCGCCCACGTTGCGGCGCGGAATTGGCCGGTCGGGGTAATCCAACTCACGTCACCGACGTCGGTCGAGCCTCCGCCGACTTTCCCCTCCGCATGTGGTGGCACCGGGACATCGTAGATGCTCGCATCGCGTATCTCGTCCGCGTACTCCTCGGGTACGTCTTCGAGACTCGCTTCGATTTGCTCGTCGGGAACGGTGCCCTTGAGATCCGCCGCGAACGCTCGATCGTCGTCGGTGTAGCCAACCTCACCCAGTTCCCGCATCGTTTCCCAGATGACGTCGCTCACCGTGCGATTGGGAAGGTAATCCCAACAGCCGGTGACGTACTGGCGACCCACCTCCGTTTGTGTCATCATCGCTGCCCCGTCGGCAATCTCGGTCATCCAGTCGCTAATGCGCTCGACTTCGGCCCTCGTCGGGGCGCGGACGTAGTACCAGACGGTCGCCTCCGCGGGAACGACGTTAGGAGCTTCGCCGCCGTTCGTGATGACGTAGTGGATACGGGCCTTCTCCGAGACGTGTTCGCGCATGTACTCCACGCCGGTGTTGAATAGTTCGACGGCGTCGAGCGCACTCCGACCGGATTCCGGTGACGCGGCGGCGTGGGCCGAGACTCCCTCGAACGTGAATCGAATCGAGTCCATCGCGAGCGACCGGTCGAGCGTCGGCGTACTGAGGGTCGCCGGATGCCAGGTTATCGCGGCGTCGAGGTGATCGAACGCATCATCGCGAGCCATGAAGACTTTGCCCACGAGCGTCTCCTCCGCCGGACAGCCGTAGAATTCGATCGTTCCGTCGACATCACCGCGGTCGATGGCACGCTTCACCCCGATGGTCCCGCCGACGCCGGCGACCCCGAAGAGATTGTGACCACAACCGTGTCCCGGCGCACCGGGCTCGACGGGGTCGTGTTCCGCCTTCACCTTTTGTGAGAGGTCGGGGAGTGCGTCGTACTCCCCGAGGATACCGATCGTCGGATCACCGCTTCCGTACGAGGCCCGGAATGCCGTCGGCATCCCACCGAGTCCCTCCTCGATGTCGAATCCTTCCTCCTCCAATCGGTCGATGAGGACCTGCGCGGATTTCTCCTCGTGGAGACCGAGTTCTGGCGTCTCCCAAATACGCTGGGCCATCGATCGCAGTCGTTCCCGTTCGCGTTCTATCGCTTCGAATACGTTCGCTCTCGCCATGCTTTCGCCTCTCGTGCCGCGAGTATCAACGTTCGGCTCCCTATCTGGGTTCTCCGGTTTTCCGGGTTCATCTCCCTAAGTTCGTTCTCGCGGGTGTGTCCCGTGTGAACGAGTCGTGAGCAAATTCCGAGAAAGAGGTCTTTTTGTGATCCGGGTCCAATACCATCTAACGCCATGATCGACCGGCTCAAAGAGGACATTCAGACCGCGATGCGGAAGGATCCCGCTGCACGGCACCCGTTCGAGGTCGCGCTTGCGTATCCCGGCCTCCATGCGATCTGGCTGCATCGCATCGCACACACCGTGTGGTCCGCGAATCACTTCATCATCGCGCGATTGATTTCCCATCTCTCCCGATTTCTCACGGGCATCGAAATTCATCCGGGTGCCTCGATCGGTCGTCGGTTCTTCATCGATCACGGGGCTGGCGTAGTAATCGGTGAAACGGCAGAGATCGGTGACGACGTCATGCTCTATCACGGGGTGACGCTCGGGGGCGACTCGATGGAACGCGAAAAGCGTCATCCGACCGTCGAGGACGGCGTCACGATCGGGACAGGTGCAACCGTGCTCGGCCCCATCACGATAGGGAAGGAAGCAAACATCGGTGCAGGAGCCGTCGTGCTGAATTCGA
>NZ_JBAWAC010000596.1:0-2740 GCF_049589095.1 Haladaptatus sp.
GTTCGACCGGGCGAGCATGGACGGCTTCGCGGTCAAGGCGAGGGATACCTTCGGCGCGAACGAGGCCGACCCCGCCGTCCTCGACCTCGTGGGAGAGGTGCACGCGGGGACGGAACCCGACGTGGAAGTCGGCGAGGGCGAAGCCGTCGAGATCTCCACCGGGGCCGTGATGCCGCCCGGCGCGGACGCCGTGGTGATGGTCGAACGAACCGACTACGTCGAGCGCGAGGGAACGGACGGCGTGGAAGTCCGTACCGCCCTCACACCCGGCGAAAACACCATGCTCGCCGGGGCGGACATCGCGGCGGGCCAACGTGCGCTCGGGCCCGAAACGCGACTCACCGCCCGCGAGATCGGTCTGCTGTCGGCGCTCGGCGTGGACGAAGTACCCGTCCGCGGAACGCCGACCGTCGGTATCATCTCCACCGGCGACGAACTCGTCCGTCCCGGCAACCCGCTGTCGGACGAGTCGGGACAGATCTACGACGTGAACAGTTACACGACGGCGGCCGCCGTGGCGGAAGCGGGCGGCGAACCGGTGTTATACCCACACGCTGGCGACGACTACGAGGAGATGGAGCGCCTGCTGTTGGAGGCTTCCGAAGAGTGTGACCTGGTCCTCTCGTCCGGGTCGACCAGTGCGAGCGCGGTAGACGTGATCTACCGCGTCATCGAATCGCGCGGCGAACTCCTGCTCCACGGCGTCGCCGTCAAACCCGGCAAACCGATGCTCGTCGGGCGGTTCCCCGATTCGGCGTACGTCGGCCTGCCGGGCTATCCCGTCTCCGCGCTGACCATCTTCCAGACCTTCGTCGCGCCCGCCATCCGCGACGCCGCCGGACTCCCGGAACCGACCACGGCGACCGTCGAAGCTCGGATGGCCGCCGAAGAACGCTACGACGAGGGTCGGATGCGACTCATGCCGACCGGCTTGGTCGAGGACGAACACGGCCGCACGCTCGCCTATCCGGTGGACAAGGGAAGCGGAGCGACGACCAGCCTCGTGGAAGCCGACGGCGTCGTGACGGTCCCACCGGATACGGCGTATCTCGGGGAAGGCGAGGAAGTCTCCGTGCGACTGTTCTCGCCCGACGTTCGGACCCCCTCGGTCCTCGGCGTCGGCGAGGACGACCCCGCGCTCTCCCGACTGCTCGACTCCCTCGACTCGCCACGCTATCTCCCGTTTGGTAGCCGGGAAGGCCTGCGCCGCCTCCGGAACGGCGTGCCGGATTTCGCGGTCGTGTCCGGAGACGCCGAACGTGGTTCTGCTGGGACGGCGAACGACTCCGCCTCGGACGCGAGCAGCGGCACCGAACTGGCGTCCTATCACCGCGAGTGGGGGCTGGTCGTCCCGTCCGGAAATCCCGAGGACATCGGCGGGTTGGCCGACCTCGTGGACCGAAACCTGCGGTTCATCAATCGCGGGACCGACTCCGGTCTCCGGACGACGCTCGGCAACGCAGTCGCCGACCTCGCCGACGACCGCGATACGACCCGTCACGAACTGGTCGAATCCATCGACGGGTTCGAACTCACCGTGAAGGCCCACGAAAGCCCGGCCAGAAAAGTCGCTGCAGGCGCGGCGGATGTGGGGCTCGGCCTGCGCTCGACGGCGGAAAAACTCGGGTTGGGATTCGTCCCGCTCGGCGAGGAACGGGTTCGAATTCTCGTCAATCCCAACCGCGAGGAGAAGGAGGGCGTAGCGGAACTGGCTGCGGCGGTCGATTCGACGTTAGTCGGTGTTCTCGAACGTCTGCCGGGTGTTCATCCATAGCTCGTCGAAGCTGTTGATTCGGTAATCACCGAGCACGCACTGTTTTCTCCGGGACGGGTCGTGGCGTTCGACGTGGACGGCGTCCAATCCCGCGTTCCACGCCGCACCGATGTCGCTCGACCCGTCGCCAGCGAGGACGCCGCGCTCGTTCGTGCCGACGCCGAGTTGTGTCATGGCGTGTTCGACCGGTTCGGGGTTCGGTTTCCAGCCCAACTGTTCGTCACAGCAGACGACGGTGTCAAACCAGTCGCGGATGTCGAGTCCGTCGAGCACCGGGTCGGTCAAAAAGCGCTGACAGTGGGTTACCAATCCGACCGGACAGTCGAGGTCGGCGACGAACTCCGCATCCTCGTAGAGGTAGGTGTTTTCGGCGCGGACCTGCGGGTCTTCGATGGCGTGGAACACCTCCCAGAATTCGACGGGGTCGATACCCCACGCGCTGAGTTGCGCGTCGCGTGACCCGCCGAGACCGTGCCAGATGATTTCGGATTCGTAGTCGGTAAATTCGCGTCCGAGACGGTCGCTCACGCGGTCGAACACCGAGCGAACGTATGCCGGGTCGATGTCGATGAGCGTCCCGTCCAGATCGAGCAGCCAAAAATCGTACTCACGGGCGACCATTGGGGTTCATCTAGTACTGCTTCTTCGCGTATAACTCTTCGTCCGCGGACACGGGTTCGAAGCGTGAAAATAATGGGGGAGGTTAGTCGGCCGACGATTCGATTCCCGGTTCGGATTCCGACTCCGTCTTCGGCGGTTCCGGTTGGTCGTAGAGGTGGCAGGCCGCCGGATGTTCGCGGTTCTGGAGCACCGGATTCTGACGCTCGCAGACGCTCGCAAAGCGGTCACGCATGACGGCGACGGCACCCTCGCGGTCGCCGGAGACGAACCGCTCGAACGATTCGGCGACCGTTTCGCGGTTGTCGCCGTCGAGTTCGTGGTCGAACAGTTCGTCCCACAACTCGG
>NZ_JBAWAC010000597.1:0-7227 GCF_049589095.1 Haladaptatus sp.
GCAAAAGGTCTACCACGAAGCGCGTGAAGTGGGGCTGAACGTCTTCCTCGCGGGCCATTACGCGACGGAAACGTTCGGCGTGAAGTCGCTCGAATCGCTCGCCGAGGAATGGGGGCTGACGACGACCTTCATCGACGCGCCGACAGGTCTGTGAGGACTATCCTTCGACTCGGTACTCGTCGACCGCCGCTCTGATTTCCTCCGCCTTCACTCGACCGTGGGCGAGGAACGGGGCGATCACCGAAATTTGGTATCGTAGCTTCGTGTTCGCCCCCGGCACTTCGTCCGTCTCCGACAGGATGGCGAGGAGCATCCCGCTCGCGTTCCGATACTCTATCGAGTCGTCGACCGTCTTCGAGCGAAGACCCTCTACGGACTTCATGATGTGCTCGTGTGCATCCTCCTTCTCTATTTCGAGGTAGGCCGTCGCGAAGGTCATCTCCGAGCTAGTGGGTTAGGTACCGATGGATATAGTTCGGCCGGGCGACAGACCCATTCCTTCGGGCGTCTTGATGGTGATGGTCAGGCGGCCCGTTTTGCCGTGAGCGCCGCGAGCACGCTGCCACCGATGAGGGTCGGAACCCAGTAGATCAGTCCGCGGAAGATGACGACCGCCGCGACGACGATCGCCGACTCGACGCTCGTCGCCGAGGCGAGGAGCGCGACGAGAACCGTTTCGATTCCCCCTGCACCACCGGGGAGCGGAGTCACGCCAGCGATAGCGCTGATGGGAATCGCGAACAGCACGACGGAGAAGGAGATGCTGGTACCGATCGCGTAAAACGCCAGCCACAACGCACCCGCCTGAAACAGCCACCCGGCACCGGAAAACCCGAGCGCGATGGCGAGTCGTGTCGGACTCGCGGCGACCTGTTCGATAGTGCCGATGAAGTGTGCGATTCGGCTCCGAATCGACTCCTGACTGGGTGCCGAAAAGCGGGGGATGTAACCCGCGACGCGGTCGAAGAGGCCAGCAGCCCAGGCCGACACCCGTCGTTCAGCGGTTGCCCGGGAAGTCCACAGATAGTACCCCCCGCCGACGAGAACGACTCCGATCCCGCCGAGGAGGACGGCCGCGAACTTCAGACGCGACGAGAGCGTCAGTACGATGGCGTAGTAGCTGATCCCGACCGTTGCGAACACGAACGAGGGGACGAAGTTGAGGGTATCGACACTGGCGATCGCCGCCAACCCGGTTTCGTATCTGGTCCCGGACGTTCGTGAGATGAGGTAGGCCGTGATCGGCTCACCGCCCGCTTGACCGAACGGCGTCACGTTGTTCGAGAACGTCGCGCCCGAGAACAGGAAGAACGACCACGGGACGGACACCGAAACGTCCAACGTTCGGAGCACGGTTCGGAGCGATTGACTCCACGCGAACAACCAGCCAATCGTCGTCAACAACACCAGTCCGAGAACCGTTCGCCGTGCCTGTTCGAGCGCCGCGAGAACGGGGTCGATGTCGACGAACCAGAACAAGAGCGCGAAGACAGGAACGGTCAGAAGAAATCCGAAGAGGATTCTCCGCACGAGTGAACGATCCATACCTGCTGGGATGCAGGGGTCCAATATGACCCTTGTGGCATCCGATTGTCGATGACGGCGACGACCCCGAGGCGGGGTGCCCGAATCACTCGCCGGACATTGGTGGTTGGTAACACCCTTCATTGACGCGGCGACGTATCTGTAACTACACATTCGGTCACCTACAACTACGTCCCGTGTCGTCTGCAACTACTGTCTTATTCGCCTACAACTACCTCGGTGATGCTACTGATTTTTCGAGATGTATCGTACGATTTCGTCCAAAGAGGAGGTATTAAAAGGGGGGAGTGCGAGGAAACGGACGTGTCCTGCGGGTTTCAACGGCCCATGAGGACCGCCGGAACTATCGAGGTCACGTTCCGGTCTCGCCGGACACGGGCCGTCGCCGACCGGCCCCGATAGCCGAACTTCGGTTACGGCTAATCGAAGCGCCGCTGGTGCCCGACCTCACACCACGCGCGCCCTCGTGGCAGTCGGCAACACCGTTTCTAACCGGGAAATCGAATCGCCTGTAGCCGACAGCGTGGCGTATGAGCGTCGAGCACGACAGTGACAACCAGGGACACGCCGACCACGACGGAGAGGGCGAACACGAACGCCACGTCCACCGCGACGATTACGCTCGCGCTGGTGGTCGCCGCCGCACGGGAACGGGTCGAGTAGAGCAGTCGAAAATCAGTAGCGGGTGAACGTCCCGGACCCGACCTCGATTCGCACGAGCGTGTTCTCCGGGTAGGCGTCCGTATCAGCACCGTACCGCGGGTTGATCCGTTCGGCGGCTTTCATCACTTCTTCCTCGTCCTCGACCACCGCGGCCGTCCCCTGCATCGTAACTTTCCATTCGGCACCCCCGGCGGTGTCCTTCTGGATCGAGAGTGCGACGCGCGGGTTTTTTCGGATGTTCGCTAGCTTGCGCCCGCTCGTGAGGATCGAAACGATCCCGTCCTCGTAGTGGTACCAGACGGGTGCGACGTGCGGTCGGTCGTCCGAACACGTCGCGAGGTGGGCCATCACGGACACCTCCGAGAGGAGCGTCTCGGCTTCGTCGGGGAGTACGTCTGCCATGGTTGAAAGGGGGAACGGGAGAAGAAAATAACTTCCTGCCGAACGGCTCCGGACGATTTCACGCCGCAGTATCCGATTACAGCGGCTCGTCGGCTACACGATGTCGTCCTACACGGGGTCGTCCGGGTCGTGGCGCGCTCGCATGCGCTCCGCTTCGTTCGCGTACCGATCACGTGTCTCAGCGTCGGTGACGGGCGTCAGGCGCTCCGATTCGACCGTGATGGCAGCCGTCACCTCCGGCCCCGGTCCTGACCCGAAGCGGTTGAACGCCCGCTCCTTCTGCAGGTATCGGGACCCGTCCGGCGTCGCGTAGACGGTCACCAAGATATGCGGCGAGTCCGCGGAGAACGTCCGTTCGACCATCCAGACCTGCTCGGTCCGCTGTTCCGATTCGGGGTGTTCCGATCCGAATTCGTCCACGTGCATGGTCGAAGGTTCGTCTCCCGCGGTCTTGTACACCGATCGTAGTTCCCGTCGCCTGAGAACAGATCGTTCGACGGAAACGCTCTTTTCCCCGGTGTCCCTATCGCCGGATGGCCGATGACGAGAACGGCGTTCCGAACCGGCGTGGCGGCTGGTTATGACGAACCCTATGAGTGCCGAGGCCCTGCGTTTTTGGCGATCGTGTATGAAATCAGTTCGACAACAGCCACAGAAGATCGGATGATACGTCCGGGAACGATTACACTCGTCCCCGGATTTAAGAACGTTGACGGATAACTCTACGCTATGGCCGCCGAGATTTCTGATCGGGTTCGAGAAATTGCGAAAGCTCGCCGCCTTCCCGAGTCCGAGGTGTTCGAGCAAGCCCTCGAACGCGGGCTCGAAGACCTGTGGGAAGACCTCGTTCTTGCACAGTACTTCGGCGGTGAGTTTACCCGCGAGGAAGCAATCGAACGCGTTGGCCGGACGAAAGTCGAGCGCGCAGAGCGGGAGCGAGAGGTTGTCGAGGATGACGTTGACTGGGGCTTGAACGCGTGACGGTCGCGGCAGTCTCGGATGCAGGACCGCTTATCCACCTCGCTGAAATCGATTCGCTTGAACTGCTTGCGACGTTCGACACGCTTCTCGTTCCAGAGACGGTTTACGGGGAGGTCGAAGCCGGTGGTGTTCCGGACGGGGTCTCCAATCTCTCGTACGAACTCGTCAAGGCGGGCGAAAACGAAATCGCGTTTGATGAACTGGATGCAGGAGAGCGCGCCGCGTTAACGGTCGCAAAAGAGCGCGCAGTCGTTCTTCTAACGGATGACCTCGCCGCCCGAGATGTGGCATCCGACGCGGGTATCGAAGTACACGGTTCTGTCGGTGTCATTGCATTTGGTTACAGTCGCGGATTACTCGACAAAGACGAAGCGGCGTCGCGTATGCGGGCCCTCCAGCGGGAGATGAGTCTTTTCGTGACCGAGGCTGTCGTGGAGCACGGCATCCAAATGCTGGACAGGTAGTAACGTCAAACGGCCGATGACAAGAACGGTGTTCCGAACCGGCGTGGCGGCTGGTTATGACGAACCCTATGAGTGCCGAGGCCGAACTACTACCGACTATTCATCCCTCTCGTTCCTCACGTGTTTTACCCTACGGTGATTCGGAGTTGTCGGTTTCTTCTTCGTCCCCCGGTATCTGCCGTGGCAGGAACGTCGATGCGACGAGTAGGAGTAACACGAACAGTACGAGAAGGAGTAGCGCCGCCCGTTGAGCGTCGAACATCGCGGCCTCGAAGATGCCGCGGAGTAATCGTCGTTGCGGAGGGGTGAGTTGACTCAGGACGTGTTGCTGTGTTGCTTTGGTCGCTGTCTCCGCTGCGTCTTCGAGCGCGATCACCAATTCGTACCGCTGCTCCATCGTGAGCGTCACGTCGCGCGCTCGCAGGACGCCATCGACGACGCTGCCGTAGAACCGTCCGAGAAGAAACGAGCCGACGACTGCCGTCCCCAGCGAAAATCCTATCGAACTGCTCACGTTCAGGACTCCGGACGCCTCGGCGGAGTCCGCGTCGGGGACGGCCGACATCGTCATGTTGGTGATCTGTGCCAGGATGAGTCCAACTCCTGCACCGTACAGCGCCACCGGAATAACCATCCTGCCGATCGTCTGACCGGGACCCGTCTGCTCGTACAACAGCACCAGTCCGAGGCCCATGGACACGATGCCGACCTGGATGAGCGTCTTCGGCGAGACGAACGTACGCCACCCGGGCGTAACCGTCGCGAAGAGGATCGACGCGAGGGAATACGGTAGCAACGCTATCCCGGTCTCGAAGGCGGTGTATCCGAGTACTGCCTGGAGATAGACCGGGAAGATGAACATGAAGCCAGCCGAGACTATCGACCGGATATTGTACGTGACGACACCGGACAAAAAGGAACGGTTCGTCAGCACGTGCAGCGGAACGAGCGGGGATTTCCCGGCACGCTCCATTCGGCGTTCGTACTGAACGAACGCGGCGAACGCGAGGAATCCGACCCCGAGAAACCAAATCGTCGGCGACGTGCCGAGCGGGTTGAACTGCACGTCGCCGACGAAAAACGGTCGCCTCACGAGTAACCACCCGTACTTCCCGCTGAGAAGGAATCCGGTGACGAGCGACGTCGCACCGACGATGGACAGCGCAGTCCCGCCTTTATCCAGCGAACTGCGCGTTTCCGACAGTGGGTTCGGACTCACGTACCGGACGAAGAAGAGAATACCTCCCATTCCGATGAGTTGGAGGGAAAACCCCCACCGCCAACTCGCGTACGTAGTCAGGGCACCACCGATGATCGGTCCAAGGGTCGATGCAACGCCGTTCACGCCAGCCAACAACCCGAACGCCTTCGCCCGGTCATCGTCTTCGTAACTGACGGTCAAGACGGTGAACGTCAGGGGAAGTAACACCGCGGCCGCGGCCCCCTCGATGAGCGACCAGCCGATATAGAGGACCGTAGTATTCCAGCTAACCGCCGCCACCAGCGTCCCACCGGTATAGACGATCAGTGCGACTGCCATTACACGCCTGCTACTGTGCCGAGACGGCAGCGTTCCGGCCGGGAGAATCAGCGCAGCGATCACCAGCGAATAGAGTGAAACCGCCCCTTGAATCGCGGTGACCGAGGTATCGAACTCGTTCACCATCGTCGGAATCGCCACGTTCATCAGGGATGCATTGATGACCACGATGAACGTCGTCAGACTCACGGCGATCGCTGGCCCCCAGTATCGTACGCTCGTCTTTACCTCCGTAGAGCGATGAGAACTCCCGCTGGAAGTAGACTCATCCGGGACCATACAACGATCTACCACTTTGACCCTGAAATAGCATGGACCCGGTCAGTCGCCGAGGTCGAGGAGTGCCGAGGCCGACTTCCCGATTCGAGCGTTGTGTGCCACCGTTTAACACCCTGGCGACTGTACGGTGAGCGATGCGAACCATCGCGGTCGAAGAACACTTCGTCGCAAGCGGCTTCGCCGAGAAGGGGGCGGGCGACGATCCCGGAGAAGGGGACACGACGGAGACGTCGCTGACGAACCGACTCGGGGATCTCGGCGAGGAGCGCTTGACGGCGATGGACGAGGGGGGTATCGACGTACAGGTCATCTCGGAAACGCAATTGCACGGCGTGGAGTTGACGGCGGAGGAGTGGGTCACGCTCGCCGAGGAGGCCAACGACGAACTCGCGGACGCGGTCGCCGCCCATCCCGACCGGTTCGCCGGGTTCGCCACGTTGCCGATGGCAGCCCCCGAGAAAGCGGCCGACGAACTCGAACGGACCGTCGCGGAGCACGGGTTCGTCGGCGCGATGATCAACGGGGCGACCGATGGCCAGTTCCTCGACCATCCGCGGTTCGTGCCGGTACTCGAACGGGCCGCGGAACTCGACGTGCCGCTCTACATCCACCCCGGGTTTCCACCGGATGAGGTCGAAGAGGCGTACTACGAGGGGTTCGGATCGGAAATCGACTTCTCGCTCGCCACCACGAGTTGGGGGTGGCACGCCGAGGCTGGGCTCCACGCGTTGCGGTTGATCGCGTCGGGTGTGTTCGACCGCCTGCCCGACTTGAAAATCGTTCTCGGCCACATGGGTGAGATGATTCCGTTCATGCTCGACCGCATCGACGAGTGGCTCAGCCCGCTGACCACCGAACTGGAACACGATGTCCCGCACTACTTCCGCAAACACTTCTGGCTCACTACGAGCGGGATGTTCAGCCAGATACCGTTCAGGGCGGCGCTTGAGGCCGTCGGAGCCGACAACGTCATGTTCGCCGTGGACTACCCGTACAGCTCCAACGAGAAGGGTCGCCGGTTCATCGAGAACGTGGACGTTCCACCCTCGGACCTCGAAAAGATCACCCACCGAAACGCGGAACGGCTTTTCGGGCTGTCCGAGGACTGAGACGCGACCAATTTTCGTGGTCATCCGACCGCGAACCCGTATTCGTCCGTCAGTAGATCGGGCCGACTATCCGTCCGTGGTCGTCCCGTTCGCCACCGTCCCGTTCGGGGCCGCGGAGCCGTTGGGTGGTGTCGACCCGTTGGGCGGGGCCGACCCGTTCGGTGGAGCGGAACCGTTCGGCGAAGTGCGCCCTCCCTGTGAACCGGACGCCGAGTCGTTCTCGTTCACCTCCTCGTCCTTGGAC
>NZ_JBAWAC010000598.1:0-19418 GCF_049589095.1 Haladaptatus sp.
GGAAACCGATGCGGCCGCCGGTCTGGCGCTGCGGACCGGACGACCCGCCCTTGAACTCCTGTTCCATCTGGGAGTAGTAATCGAGCAGGTCCTCGGTGATGGTCGCGCGGACGCTTTCCATCGCGGCGCGGAAGTGTCGCATCTCGACCTCTTCGGCGTCGTCGTCCTCGCGCAGGGCCTCGATTGCGGCCTCGCGGGCGATGGATTCCAGGTCGCTGCCGACGTAGCCGTCGGTCATCTCCGCGAGTTCGCGCAGGCTCACGTCGGGCGCGAGTGGGCTGTCCTCGGTGTGGATCTTGAGGATCTGTTCGCGGCCTTCCTCGTCGGGTTGACCGATCATGACGAGGCGGTCGAACCGACCGGAGCGGATGAGCGCCGGGTCGATCATGTCCGGGCGGTTGGTCGCGCCGATGACCATCACGTCGCCCTTGTCCTCCAACCCGTCGAGTTCGGTGAGGAGTTGGTTGACGACGCGTTCCGAGACGTTGCTCCCGACTTCCTGTCCCCGTCCAGGGGCGAGGCTGTCGAGTTCGTCGAAGAAGATGACCGTCGGGCTGACCTGCCGCGCCTTGCGGAACGTCTGCCGGATGGCCTTCTCCGACTCACCGACCCACTTCGACAGCAGTTGCGGGCCACGAACGCTGATGAAGTTGGCGTTCGTCTCGTTGGCGACGGCCTTCGCCATGAGCGTCTTCCCGGTTCCGGGCGGCCCGTAGAGCAGGACGCCGGACGGCGGTTCGATTCCCATCCGTTCGAACTTCTCGGGCGAGGAGAGCGGCCACTCGACGCTCTCTTTGACTTGACTCTTGGCGTCTTCGAGGCCACCGACGTCGTCCCACGACACCTTCGGGAGTTCGACCAGCACCTCGCGCATTGCGGAGGGCTCAACCTCGTTCAGCGCGCCGCGGAAGTCCTCGCGCTTGACGATCATCCGGTCGATGAGCGACGGCGGGATGGACTCCTCGTCCAGGTCGATCTCGGGCAGGTAGCGCCGGAGCGCCTTCATCGCGGCCTCCTTGGTCAGGCTCTCGATGTCGGCACCGACGAACCCGTGGGTGTCGTTCGACAGGCCGGGGAGGTTCACGTCGTCCGACAGCGGCATCCCGCGGGTGTGAATCTGCAGGATCTCCGTGCGGCCTTCCTCGTCCGGCACGCCGATCTCGATCTCGCGGTCGAAGCGACCGGGGCGACGGAGCGCCGGATCGACCGAATCGACGCGGTTCGTGGCGGCGATGACGATGACCTGACCTCGTGCCTCCAACCCGTCCATCATCGTCAGCAGTTGGGCGACGACGCGGCGTTCGACTTCGCCGGTCACGTCCTCGCGCTTGGGCGCGATGGAGTCGAGTTCGTCGATGAAGATGATGGAGGGGGACTCCTCGGCGGCATCCTCGAAGATCTCACGGAGTTGCTGTTCGGACTCCCCGTAGTATTTCGAGATGATCTCCGGACCAGCGATGGAGAAGAAACTCGCGCTGGTTTCGTTGGCGACGGCCTTCGCCAACAGCGTCTTCCCGGTGCCCGGTGGACCGTGCAGGAGCACACCTTGCGGCGGCTCGATGCCGAGCTTTTGGAAGATCTGCGGGTGTTTCATCGGGAGTTCGACCATCTCCCGCACGCGCTGGATTTCGTTCTGAAGGCCACCGATGTCCTCGTAGGTGATGCCACCGCCGGTCTTCTCGAATCCCGATATCGGCTCCTCTCGGAGTTCGACTTCGGTGTCCTCGGTGATGAGACAGACTCCCTGCGGGTCGGTTTCTACTGCGATGAGCGGGATCGCCTGTCCCGGCGAGCGCATGAATGGGTGATTCGTGCTCGACATGACGGGCACGATATCGCGCTCGACCACCGGGCGCTTCAGAATCTGTCGTTTGACCATTCCGGCCGCGTCGCTGCCGAACTGGACGCTCGCTTCCTCCGGCGGCGCGAGCACCAGTTTGTCGGCCTTGTCGGCCTCTGCTTTGCGGATTTCGACGCGTTCACCGATCCCGACGTCCGCGTTCTGGCGGGTGAAGCCGTCGATGCGGACGGTGTCGGTGTTCCAGTCCTGTCGGTCGGCACGCCAGACTTTCGCGGCGGTCGTATCGCCTCCTTCTATCTCGATGATATCTCCGGGGCTCAGCTTCAGATGCAAGAGCGTGTCCGGGTCGAGACGGGCGATACCGCGTCCCGAATCGTTCGGATACGCCTTCGCCACCTCCAGTTGCACTTCGTTCATGATTGTTCAGTCACGGGGGATAGTTGTGGGTGATAGTTCGCAGGGCATAAGTCCTGTGCTACCGGGAACTTCGGCCATCTCCGATACCGTCGGACGGTGCCCGCGTTCGATGGCTGTCACTACGTGGGGGCAGTACAAAGGGATAGTGGTGGCGACATGACCGCAGGGACTTTCCCGTTCCGCGTCGGGGAGCGACGTATGAGAGCGCTTGCGTTCGACGGGCGAATGGGTGCCAGCGGTGATATGATTCTCGGGGCGCTGCTCGATGCGGGAGCGAGCAGGGACGCACTCTCCCCCGTCGAAGACGCACTGCCGGTGGAGTATTCAGCCGAAACAACGGTCAAAAACGGGATTTCCTCGACACGCGTTCACGTTCTCCTGATAGACGAGGATGGAGAATCGGATCGTTCCCACGGCGACCACACTCACGACCACGATCATCACGACCACGACCACCACAGCGATCAACATTCTCACGACGACCACACGCACAGCCACCAGCACGAACATAGTCACGACCACGACCACCAGCATTCCCACGACCACGACCACCACCATTCCCACGATCACAACCACCAGCATTCCCACGAACACGACCACAACCACGCCGAGGGTGCCGGTCAGGCTCGAACCTACCGCGAGGTCATCGACGTGCTCGAATCGATGGGACTCGACTCACCCATCGAGCGGGACGCGAAAGCCGTCTTCAGGATCCTTGGCGAAGCGGAGGCGAGCGTCCACGACACCGACCTCGAATCGACGCACTTCCACGAGGTCGGCACCGACGACGCCATCGCGGACATCGTCGGCGCGTCGCTGCTGTTCGCGGACCTCGACGCCGAGCGCATCGTGACGACGCCCCTCGCGACCGGCGGCGGCGAGGTCGGCATGAGTCACGGAACGTTCCCGATACCCGCGCCAGCGGTGGTCGAAATCGCGGCCGGGGCCGACTGGTTGCTCTCCGGTGGTCCCGTCGAGGCGGAACTGCTCACGCCGACCGGTGCCGCGATCCTCGCCCACTTCGCGGACGGGGTCGAAACCCTGCCGACGTTGAACGTCGAGAACTCGGGCTACGGCGCTGGTGGCTACGACTTTTCGGACCACCCGAACGTTCTGCGGGTCCTCGTCGGCGAATCGGCGGGTAGTCTCGTGCGCGATGAAATAACCGTCCTCGAAACGAACCTTGACGACACGTCGCCGGAGGTGCTCGGCGGGCTACAGGAAACCATCGCGGATTCGGGTGCACGGGACGTCTCCATCGTCCCCCTGTCGATGAAGAAATCCCGCCCCGGACACCTCGTGAAGGTCGTCGTCAAACCGGAGGACGCAGAGCGTGTGGCTCGAAAACTGGCCGAGGAGACGGGAACACTTGGCGTTCGGCAATCGGGTGGCAGTTATCGGTGGATCGCTCACCGGGAGTTCGAGACGGTGACGCTGGACATCGACGGATCGGAATACGACGTGACGGTAAAGGTCGCGAGCGACGATTCCGGGTCGGTCTTCGACGTGAGCGCGGAGTTCGACGACGCGCAGGCTGTTGCAGAAGAAACGGGAATGGCGGTGCGGGAAGTCATGCGTCGAGCGGAGGGAATCGTTCACGAAAACGAGTGACTGCGAATTCTCACTCCTCGCGGTGTTCCGCGAGCGCCTCCTCGATGGTCAAATCGCCCGCGGCGACCCGTCGTGCGAGTTCCTCGTCTATCTCGCGGTTGTCGGCCGACCGCTCGCGTGACCGGCGCTTGATGACGCCGAGTTCGCCCGCCGTCGGTTCGATGTCGCGCTCTTCCACGATTTCGCCCTCCATTCGGGCGATGTTGACCGCCGCGAGAACGTCGCCCATGCCCCGCGCGCCGGTCCCAAGGTACGGCGTCGTTCCGGTTTCGTCCACCAGTTCCACCTGCACGTCTTCGAGTTCGCGGATGAGTTGTGCTCCCTGAAGCCGCGCCCCGTCACCGATTCTGACCACCGGGTCGATGGCATCCTCTATCTCCTCGTGGACCACCTCCGCGGCGTCCGCGAGCGGGACGTGAAACGACGCGATCACCATCTCGCCCGAGAGAACGGCGATACCGGGGCGCGTGCCGGGATCGATGCCGATGACGGTCCGTCCGTTCTCGCCACGGAGCGCGGTCAATGCTTCCTCGACGGCCTTTCGAGGCCGTTTCGGGTCGGCAACGATAACCGGGAGTCCGGTCTGCACCTCGTCGTCCTCCGCCCGAATGACGATCCGTGCACCATCCGGGAGGTCCGCACCCGGTTCGACCGTGGTGAAGCGAACACCCCTGTCGCGTAGCTCCCCGACCACGTCGTGGTACACCTCGAAATCCTCCGTCGCAACGACGACTGTCACTACCGGGAGTTGGTCGGAGTGGAATAAAGTCGCCACGGTCGCGACGAACACGGATAGAAAACGTAGCGGGACGTTGCGTTCGGTGCAACGACAAAGCGAACCCGGTGATGATTCTCGAACTCGTCGTCGGTTTCGTCTTCGTATTTAGCTGTTCGCCGGGGGATTTACGACGGTTGCGTGTGAACTTTTCTCATGGACACGAATGCCCTCTCGGATCGTGAGGCGACGGAAGTGGCGGACGGCGTGTATCTCGCACAGTTGGCCGTCGGCCAGCGGATGAGCATCCAGCACTTTCACATCGAACCCGGTGCAACCGTGCCGGAACACAGCCACGAACACGAGCAAACCGGCTTCATCTATGGGGGTGCGCTGACGTTCATCGTGGACGGCGAGGAGTTCACCACCGAGCAGGGCGACTCCTACGCGATTCCAAGCGACGAACCCCACGCGGCGGAGAACCGAACCGGCATGCCGGTTCGCGGTATCGATATCTTCAGCCCGCCGCGACTCGACGTACCCTGGAAGTGATGGAAGTAGCCAGAATCGTATCGGCCGCGATTCACGTCGCGTCGTAACTGAAACTTATTATCGTGAGGGTCGTGCCTCTGCGTGGTAGTGTGCCATGATAGGAATCAGCGGACTGGAGGAGATGTTCGAAAACATGGTGACAGCGCGTCACTACGAGGAACGGCTACAGGAGGAGTATCTGGAGGGGAAACAACCGGCGTTCGACATTTCCGCCGGTCCGATACCGGGGGAGTTGCACCTCGCCGCAGGCCACGAGGCGTCCGGCGCAGGCGTGTGTCAGCATCTGCGTGACGACGACACGGTGACCGGTCCGCACCGACCGCACCACGTCGCCATCGCCAAGGGCGTGGATTTGGAGCGGATGACCGCCGAGATCTTCGGCCGTGAGACGGGCCTCTGTCGGGGGAAAGGAGGACACATGCATCTGTTCGACCCGGACGTGAACTTCGCGGCCAGCGGCATCATCGCCGAGGGGTGTCCACCGGCGGTCGGTGCCGGACTCGCGGCGAAGATGCGAAACGAGGACAGTGTGGCCGTGGCGTTCCTCGGCGAGGGAGCCATCGACCAGGGTGGGTTCCTCGAATCGCTGAACCTCGCCAGCGTCCACGACTTGCCGGTCGTGTTCGTCGTCGAGGACAACGACTGGGCCATCAGCATGCCGAAAGGGCGCGTGACGGACGTGGAAAACGGTGCCCAGCGCGCGGACGGGTTCGACATGCACGGTGAACGCGTCGATTACGACGACGCGGTGGCCATCTACGAGGCGGCGGGGGAAGCCATCGGGCGCGCCCGGGACGGCAACGGGCCGACGCTGTTGGAGGTACAGGTACACCGCCGGATGGGTCACTTCATGGGCGACGCCGAAGGATATCGCCCGACGGAGGACACCGAGCGGGCACAGCGACTCGACGCGATCGACCGATTGGAGGAGGATTTGGTGTCGATGGGAACCGACGAGGAAACCCTCGACGACATCCGCTCGCGCGCAACGGAGCGCGTCGAGGACGCCATCGAGTGGGCAAAGGAGCAACCGGAACCCGACCCGGAGGAGGCTTACGAGGACGTGTTCGTGAATCCGCCGGACGGCTACGCGGAAACCCTGCGAGGTGATGAGTGATGGCTGAATCGGACGGAAAGGAACTGACGATGAGTCGTGCGATGGTGGACGCCATCGCCCACGAGATGCGCGAAAGCGACGACGTGTTCGTCATGGGCGAGGACATCGCCGACTACGGCGGCATCTTCGACAGCACGCAGGGACTCCTCGACGAGTTCGACCACGACCGAATCATGGACGTGCCCATCAGCGAGACCGCGTTCATCGGTGCGGCGGTCGGCGCGGCCCAACAGGGGATGCGTCCGATTGCCGAGTTGATGTTCGTGGATTTCTTCGGCGTCGCCATGGACCAGATCTACAACCAGATGGCCAAGAACACCTACATGAGCGGCGGGAGCGTCAACGTCCCGATGGTGTTGATGACGGCCGTCGGCGGCACGTACAACGACGCCGCACAGCACTCCCAAACCCTCTACGGAACGTTCGCCCATCTGCCGGGCATGAAGGTGGTCGTCCCGTCCACGGCGTACGACGCCAAGGGGTTGATGCACGCGGCCATCCGCGACGACGACCCGGTCGTCTTCATGTTCCACAAGCGCCTGATGGGTATCGGGTGGATGCCTGCCCCTGACGGGCCAAAAACGCCCGTTCCGGACGAGGACTACACCATCGAGTTCGGCGAGGCCGACGTGAAACGTGAAGGCGATGACGTCACCGTCGTCACGCTCGGCCTCCACGTGCACCGAGCCATCGAGGCCGCCGAAGAACTCGCGGGCGAAGTGGACACGGAAGTCATCGACCTCCGGACGTTGGTGCCGCTGGACACCGAGACCATCGTCGAATCGGTGTCGAAGACCGGCCGACTCGTCGTGGTGGACGAGGATTATCATTCGTTCGGCGTCTCGGGTGAGATCATCGCGCGGGCCGCGGAAGGCGGGCTTTCCGACCTCGACGCGGTCGAGCGTGTGACCATGCCGGACGTGCCGATTCCGTACGCCCGCCCGCTGGAACAGGAGGTAAACCCCGACACCGAAGACATCGCGGACGCCATCCGCTCCGTGAACGATGAGTGACGGAGACCTCGTACCGGTCGATTCGGCCGCCGTCTGGCCGGAGGATGCGATGGACGTTGAGGAGGCTGTCGTCTCGAACTGGTTCGTCAGCGAGGGAAGCCGAATCGAGGAGGGCGACACCATCGCCGAGATTCAGATCGAGAAGGTGAGCGTGGACGTGCCCGCGCCCGCGACGGGCGAGTTGATGGAACGACTGGTCGACGAGAACGAGGAGTTCGAACGCGGTGACGCGCTGGCACGGATTCAGCCCGCGTAATTCGCCGTCGTTCGTTTCGTCCTGCAGAAAGGTTTTACCGTCGGTCCGGTTTCACCCTTCCATGACTCTACTGACACGTCGGAAGACCCTCCAAATCGGCGGGGTGGCGTTCGCCAGTGGCATAGCGGGATGTTCTACGTTCGGCCAGCAGTCATCACCGCCGCTCCGACTCGGAGGAATCGACGTTCACAACTTCGATCCGCGTCCACACTCCGTTCACGTCGCCTTTTTCGACGACGGGAAGTCAGTCTATCGGGCTTCGAAGGACGTTCCGGCCGATCACGAGTCCTCACCGGGATTCGCCAGCTTCGAAAACTATCCGACCCGACCGGACGAGGACGCCCTCCGCGTTTGGATCGACGACCAGCCGAAATCAGATCGGAAACGGTTCGATTTCGGTGAGCGGAACGCCTCGTGCCTCGGTCTCTTGATAACCATCGGGAACGAGATCGGGACGGACCCCGGAAGCGTAACCATCTGGCATTCGACCAGCGAGAACGAATGTGAAGGGATGACGGAAACGACGGAGGGGTAGCGTTCGTCTCGCCCACGATTCGTACGACTCGCTAGCGACGTGTTTCGGTGGGTGAAAAAGGAAGAATACAGACGGATTTCTGACCTTCGCGGCGTCGCCGCGAAGGTCAGAAAAACTCTCTACGAGAGTTTTTCGATATTCTCGACGATGGCGTCAGCGTACTCGCTGGTGGCGAGTTTGTTGCCGCCTTCGATCTGGCGTTCGAGGTCGTAGGTGACGTCGCCGGAGGAGATGGTCTCCTCGACGGCGTCGTAGACGAGTTGGCTGGCGTCCTTCCAACCCATGTAGTCGAGCATGAGACGGCCGGAGAGGATCATCGCGGTCGGGTTGACCTTGTCCTCACCGGCGTATTTCGGGGCGGAACCGTGGACCGGTTCGGCGAGACAGCGGTGTTCACCGAAGTTCGCACCCGGGGCGATGCCGAGACCACCGATCTGTGCGCCGGCGGCGTCGGACATGTAGTCGCCGTTCAGGTTCATCGTGGCGATGACGTCGTACTCGTCGGTACGGGTCAACAACTGCTGGAGCATGTTGTCCGCGATGCGGTCCTTGACCACGATCTTGTCCTCGGGCTGCTCGCCGTCGTACTCGTCCCAAAGCTCGTCCTCGGTGATGGTGACGTCGCCGAACTCCTCCTCCGCGAGTTCGTAGCCCCAGTCACGGAACGCGCCTTCGGTGAACTTCATGATGTTACCCTTGTGGACGAGGGTGACGGAATCGAGTTCGTTCTCGATGGCGTACTCGATCGCTTCGCGGACGAGACGCTTCGAGCCGAACTCCGTGATGGGCTTGATGCCGATGCCGACCGGACCGTCGTGGATCACGTCGTCGTAGCCCATGTCCTCCTCGACGAAGGTCTTGACTTCTTCGACTTCCTCGGTTCCGGCTTCCCACTCGATACCGGCGTACACGTCCTCCGTGTTCTCACGGAAGAAGACCATGTCCATCGCCTCGGGGTGTTTGACGGGCGACGGGACGCCGTCGAGGTGGTAGGTCGGGCGCACGTTCGCGTACAGGTCGAGCGTCTTACGAAGCGCGACGTTCAGGCTGCGGAAGCCCGCGCCGACGGGCGTCGTGAGCGGCCCCTTGATGGCGATGTTGAACTCCTTGATCGCCTCGACGGTGTCGTCGGGGAGGTTCTCGTCGTACTTGTCGCGGGCGCTCGAACCGGCGTAGACACGCATCCAGTTGATCTTGCGGCCAGTCGCTTTCGCGGCGGCGTCGAGAACTTTCTGTGCTGCCGGGCCGACGTCCGTCCCGATTCCGTCCCCGTGAATGATGGGGATGATGGGGTTCTCCGGTACGTCGAGTTCGCCTGTCTCCTCGTCGTACGTGATTTGGGCCCCTTCTTCTGGAACCTCTACTTTGTCGTACTCGTAGCTCATGAACGTGTGAACATCGGAAGGTGGAGGATAAAAGGCCTGCCGTTTGTCTTTGTGTGTGCGATATACTCCCTTTGATTCCTAGAATATTTCGATGGGAACGGTCACAATCCCTTCCCGCACACAAGATATTTGTTCGGATAAAATTGAGTAACTCTCGATGAAATCAATAGGACCACTGAAACTTCGACGGTTGGGTGTCGTCGCCGCGGCGTGTGGCTTGGTATGGACATTCTATGCCCTCGATCAAGTGTATGTCTTTTTCAACTCCCCGCCTCGGTTTCTCGCTGCGAAATCTTCACCGATCATCACGAAAACCTCGCTCGCTTTGACGGGAATCCTCATTCTCGTGGTTGGTCTGTACGTCACGCGGAACATTTACCGATGGTCCGTCGCAACCCCAAACTCTCGTCGTTCATAGAAGTGGGAATACATAATGAAGCTGAAAATAAAGGCCGATGAACGTCAGCAGTCGTCGTCCGAGTCGCCGTGTCCGTCGTCGTCGGAACCGTTTGGACTATCGGAATCGTCGGAGTTTTCGGAGTCTTCGGATTCATCAGAATCGTCCTCGCCATGCGTTCCGTCGTCGTTCGGCCGCAAGGCGACGAGCTGAAACGTATTGTCAGAGCCCTCGATCATCCCGTACACTGTTTGGGAGGTAACGAGCGCACCCGTGTAGTCTTGAGACGGCAGGGTTCGCCTTCGAACGACTTGGAAGGTGTCAACGTCGCGTCCGACGAGTTGAATTTCGCCGTCGGACGTCTCATCGAGTTCGTAGAACTCGTCACCGTGAACGCTATTGGTGTAATAGCCGTCCTCGCTGAGCGTCCGTATATCTCCGGTTTCGATGTCGAACGCGTAGAACTTCTGCCGACCAATGTAGATGGCGTCGTCGGTAACGGCACAGGCGATACCGATGCCGGGCCACGGGGCACTTGGATCGTTCACGTCCGGTTTCTCGAACGTTTGCTGCCACCGCGTTTCGCCGCTTTTCGGTTCGAGAACGTAGAGGTTGTCGTATACCGACGCGACGACTTCGCCCTCCGTGGCGATGAGAGACCCACCTCGGTCGAAATCCCGCGTCCATCTCGTCTCTCCGGTTTCGACGTCGATGGCGTACAGCGTCCCTTCGTAGTCGTCGCTCGCATAGACCACTCCTTGGGCGACCGCATAATATTCTGTCACAGCAAAGTCGTGCTCCCAGTGAACGGTTCCGTCCTCACGGGCTATCGCGGCGGGCCCGGCGTCACCGGCGACGACGAACTCGTCGGTTATCTTCGGTGAAAATCCTCCCGCATTGGCAGACCACAGTTCGGTACCGTCCTCGATATCGAACGCGTACGTCATGCCCTCGGAGTTGATATCGATCCCGCTTTCGGTGTTGTACGAACTCGACCCGTTGGCCGTGACGTAAACCGTTCCATCGGCGACTGCCAGATTGGTTCCCCACTTTCTGAAGTCAACGTCCACGGACCAGCGTTCGGACCCGTCCGTCGCGTTCAGTGCGACCAACCCCGGATCATCTATCCGGGTGACGAGGACGGTTTCGTCGCTGACGATCGGTCCGTGATAGACTCCATCGTAGGACCAGGCTTCCGATAACGAACCCTCTGGAGGGCTTCCATTCGGACTTTAGCTCGTGTTACCGTTGTCGAAGCGCGACTGCGGCCACGCGTCCGTGTCGATGTCCACGGTCGAATCGTCGTCGTACTCGGCAAGAACGGACTTGGAGGAACTGGTACTGTTGGCGGTTCGTTTGGCGATGGCGGTCCCGCTTCCGACGAGACCGAGGCCGGCCATCGACAGCACGGTTCGGCGGTTTGCTTTGAGTCGATCGCTCATGCAACTACTGATGAATATTAATACATTTTAATTATCAGTATAATAATTGAATCTCCGGGCAAAATAACTCCATTAGCAGTCAGATAATCCGACAGTATCCGTGGGAATATTGTCGTATCCATTGAACCGGTTCAAAACAAAACGAATTCGCGTGCCGGACTGCCGTTTGATGTGAATTTAAGCCGCCGCACGCGAGAGCACCCCGCATGAACGTCATCGTACACGGCGGTGCGGGCGGCGAACCCGACGAACCCACGCCTCGACAGGGCATCCTCGACGAAGCGGCGCAGGTCGGCAGCGAAGCGGAAACGGTCGTGGACGCCGTCGAAGCGGCGGTTCATGTCCTCGAATCCTCGCCGCGATTCAACGCGGGGGTCGGCGGTGCGGTCCAGAGCGACGGGGTAGTCAGAACCGACGCGGGCATCATGACGAGCGACCGCGAAGCGGGCGCGGCCTGTTCCATGCCCGGCGTCGAACACGCCGTCAGCGCGGCCCGCGTCGTGATGGAGGAGACGCCGCACGTGTTCGTCAGCGGCGAGCACGCGGTGGACCTCGCCGCCGACTTCGGCGTCGAAACGGGCGTCGACCTCTGGAGCGAAAAAAGCCGTGAGCGATGGGCCGAGTACGACACGCCCGACGGTTCGCCGAGCGAACACCTCGACTGGCTTCGCGAGAAGTTCGGCGGTCACGATACGGTCGGCGCTGTCGCCTACGACGGCACGCAGTTCGCGGCGGCGACTTCGACCGGCGGCAGATGGCTCGCGCTCGCGGGACGGGTCGGCGACGTGCCGCAAATCGGGAGCGGGTTCTACGCGGCCCCCGCCGGTGCGGCGAGTTCGACCGGGGCCGGTGAGGACATCGCCAAAGCGACGCTCACCCGCCGGGCGGTTCGCCACCTCGAATCGGGATACGATGCAGGGGAAGCGGCGGACCGCGCAATCGAGGAGTTCGCGGAACTCACCGGATCGGAAGCGGGCGTCATCGTTCTCGACCGGGACGGCAATTCCGGAAGCGCGTTCAACACCGACGCGATGCAGACCGCCGTGAACCGGTAGATTCGTCGCATTATCCCCGTTTCGCCGTAACGCAAACTCTTTCCGGCGTTCGGATGAACAACGGAGTATGAGCGAAGAGGTAGACCTCTCTGCCGAGAAGTACGAAAAGCATCGGGAAGCCGGTGAAATCCTCGCACAGGTGCGAGCGGAGGCGGCCGAAAAAGTCGACGTCGGCGTGACCCACCTCGAAGTCGCGGAGTTCGCCGAGGACCGAATCCGCGAACTCGGCGGGAAACCAGCGTTCCCCGTCAACATCAGCATCGACGAGGAGGCCGCCCACGCGACGCCGGGCATCGACGACGAAACCACGTTCGGCGAGGACATGGTCAACCTCGACATCGGCGTCCACGTCGATGGTTGGCTGGCGGACACCGCGATCACCGTGGACCTCTCCGGAAACGACGACCTCGCGGAGGCGAGCGCGGAAGCGCTCGACGCCGCGCTCGAAATCGTCGAACCGGGAGTCGAGACCGGCGAAATCGGCGCGAAAATCGAGTCCGTCATCGACGGCTACGGCTACAACCCCGTCGTCAATCTCTCGGGACACGGCCTCGCCCACTACGAACAGCACACGGACCCGAACATCCCGAACCTCGCCGTCGAACGCGGCGTCGAACTGGAAGTCGGCGACGTTGTCGCCATCGAACCGTTCGCCACGGACGGTAGCGGGAAAGTCGGCGAAGGAGCGGAGGAGGAGATTTTCGCCCTCGAACGGGAGTCGTCGGTTCGTGATCGAAGCGCCCGGAAAGCGCTCTCACAGATCACCGAGGAGTTCCGTACCCTTCCGTTCGCCACTCGGTGGTTGGACGTGTCCCGACCGACGATGGCACTCCGTCGCTTGAAGATGAACGACATCGTTCACGGCTACCCGGTGCTCAAGGAAGAGGACGGCTACCTCGTCAGTCAGAAGGAACACTCGGTCATCGTCACCGAGGACGGTTGTGAAGTGTTCACTGAATAATCAACTTTTCTGCAGTTATATTCCGGTGACACGTGCTGCGAACCGGATCGAGAATAGTGACCGCCACCGACGAGAATCCGCTATTCGATTACGCGTTGTTCATCCGCTGGCTTTTCTCCTCACCACACGATTGACATCGCGTGACTCGGTACGGTTCCCGGGAGAACTCGGCGTTTTCCCGTTTTTTGCTCTCGGTTCGGATTTCCACGGAGACCTCGTGTGACGTCTCGCGGCCGCAGTTATCGCACAGTTCTACCATTGCCGAAAACTCCTGATTTTTTGTTGCCATCGTGACTTCCTGCTCGGTTCATACAAGCCCTGACACGAGCATAAAAACCCCTCTCTGTTGGGTGGCGTTCGAACCGTTTATTCCAACGCCGTCTTGCGATTTTGCCATTCCACGGGTTCTGAGTGTCCCATTTCGTTTATAGAGCTCCCTGAACCGTTAATGAGGCTGGAACACTCTACAACAGCCGAATACTTTAAATACTTGATTAGGGGTTAAGTCCGAGGACGGCCGAGCGGAGAAATACGAGAACCGGGATTATCTCCAAACGGCCGACCCACATGTTGAGAACGAGCATCCCCTCGCCGAGCGACGACATCGTCGGTCCGACGATTCCGGTCGAAAGCCCGACGTTCCCCTGTGCACTGGCGACTTCGAACAACGAGTCCGCGTAACCGTGCCCCGGCGCGACGTTGACGAGAACGAGGCTTCCCGAGATAAGCAGGATTATCCACAGCATACTCACGATGGACGCCTCGCTGAACTCCTCGAACATCTGCTCTCGCTTGAGCACGCGGTCCCCGATTCGGACGTTGACGACGGCCGAAGACGGGAGGAAGACACGGGTGAACTCCCACTGAATCCCTTTGCTTATCATGTAGCCACGGATGATTTTGATGCCGCCGACCGTGCTCCCGGCGGCCCCGCCGAGCACCATCGCCGCGCTGAGGATGAGTTTCCCACCGGCGCTCCATTTCCCGATATCCGAGGACTGAAAGCCGGTGCAGGTCAGCGCGCTCACGAACTGAAACGTCGCATCGCGGGCCGCGTCGGCCGCTGTTGATGATAATCCGAGATTTCCGAGTCCGATCCAGCCGACCGCGTCGAACGCTTTACTCGCAGTCGGGAGCGCGACGATGTTCTGGATGGAGAGGCCGAGAACGCCGACGACGTAGAGGATGAACAGCCAGCGCGTCTGGGTGTCCGAAATCAGCGGTTTCGCGTCCCTGTTCCGAAGCATGATGTAGTGAATCGGGAACGCGATCGCGCCGAGCGTCATGATGGGGAGCAACACCCCTTCGACCAGCGGCGAATCGTAGGACTGGATGGAGTTGTCCGTCACGCTGAACCCGCCCGTCGAAAGCGCGGTCATCGCCTCGTTGAGCGCCTGCCAGAAGACGTCGAACAGCGGTAACTCCGGCTTTGCGACGAGGATGGCGAGAAACAACGCCGCCACGGAAATCGCGGTGTAGAGCAGGAAGATACGCCACACGGTCTGGACGGTGTGGATGATGCTCGGGTGAATCCGCTCCTCCCGTGCTTCCGCCCGGTAGAGCGCGTAGCTCCCGCTCCCGGGGCGAGCGAGGATTGCGGTCGTGAGGACGATAACGCCGACGCCGCCGACCCACTGGATGAACGACCGCCACCACTGGACGGCCCGCGGCAACGACGGTTCGTGTACCGCCATCGTCAGGCCGCTCCCCGTCCACCCGGACATGCTCTCGAACAGCGCGTGAAGCGGGTTTTGGAAGTACGCGAGGCTCGACATCGTGGTCCCCCCGCCGACCTGAATCGGTTGATACTCCGCCCCGACCGGAACGTAGGTGTTCATCACCGAAATCGGCGTGAGGTGTGCGGCGAAAAACAGCGGCAATCCACCGAACACTGCGGTGGCGAACCACCCTCCGGCGGCGATGATCATCCCGTGTTTCATCACCGGATCCGGTGCGTCCCCGAAGAGCCTCCGGGCCGCACCCCCTATTCCGGCCGTGATTCCCCCGGAGAGCAGGAACGCGAGCGCCACGTACCACTCCCGGAACGCCAGCGCGACGAAGACGGTGAACGTCATCATCACGGCCTGTATCAGGACGAGTGCACCTACGTCCCGAAGGATGGTTGCGAGGTGCGCCGGAACGCCCGCGACCGTATTGCGTCGAACCATCTCAGCTGTGATCCTCGTAGTGACCGAAGATGTCGGTCACTTTCGGCGTCGCACCGTTTTCGGAGAAGACGGTGACCACGTCGCCACCCTCTATTTTCGTGTTTCCGCGGGGAGTGATGACCTCGTTCTCGCGGTCGATAGCGACGACGAGCATTCCCTCGTCGAACAACCCGTCGTCCGCCGCATCCGACAGCGTGAGACCGGCGATCGGGGCGTAGGAATCGACCGTGATTTCGAACACCTCGGCCGTCTTCCCGACTTTCATGTAATCCTTGATAGACGGTCGTTTGACCGCCCGATAGAGGTAGTTCGCGATGAGTCGCTGTGGGTTCTCGATGACGTTCACGCCGAGTTGGCGGAAAATGCTCATGTGCTCGGTGTTGTGCACCACCGAAACGAGCGACGGGATTTCCAGTTCCTGTCCCAGCAGGCAGACCATGATGTTCGTCGCGTCCTGGTCCGTCGTGCTGATGAGCGCGTCCGCGCGGTTCGCCCCCGCTTCCTCCAACGTGTCGAGAACCGTCGCGTCGTTGTGGAGGACGAGACAGTCGAACTCCACCGACGCGCGTTCCGCCCGCTCGGCGTCTTTTTCGATTACCACTACGTCGTTGTTGTCCCGTGTCGCAATGCCGATGAGTTGCGAGCCGATATCGCCCGCGCCGACGATGATGAGATACATTCGTTACTCCTTCCTCGGGAGCCATCGGTTGAAAAGATACTGTTGTCACGTCTTTCTGACATCGTCCTCCGCCGGTCGTGACGGCGGTTCGATTCCGGTAAGTGTTCCTTTCGGAACTGTTATGATTGGCTTAAATCGACTTTGAACGCCGTTTCGAGCGGAATTCGTTCGCTTTGGGACTACCCCTGCACTTCCCGCTGGAAATAAACCTCCGTGACGAGTCTGAAAACCTAAACCGTCCCACGACGACATCCCGATATGAAACAGGTCTTCGCACCGTGGCGGATGGAGTGGGTCGAGCGCGATAGCGACGAGGAGTTCGACGGCTGTGTTTTCTGCGAGTTTCCTCGTCGTGAAAACGCGCGGGAACATCTGGTCGTCGCACGTAACGACCACGCGTTCGTCATGCTCAACAACTATCCGTACAATCCAGGCCATGCGATGGTGATTCCGGACGTGCACGAGAGCGACTACGCGAACCTCGACGACGAAACCCTGCTCGGCCACGCACACCTGAAACAGCGGACGTTCGACGCGATGGAGGCCGCGTTCGGCCCGGACGGCTTCAACGCCGGACTGAACATCGGCGAGGGGAGCGGCGGGTCCATCGACCACCTGCACACGCACGTCGTCCCGCGCTGGAGCGGCGACACGAACTTCATGCCCGTCATCTCGGACACGAAAGTCATCGTGGAGGGGCTTGACGACACCTACGAGAAACTGCACGCCGCGTTCGCCGAACAGGAGGATGCGACCGTCCCGAACCCGGACGCGGCGGTTTCGTTCGAGGAGTGAGCGGTCGTCGCCGACGCCCGTCGGTAACGACCCGCTCGCCGACATACCCATACGGCGTGCGGTCCAATCACGAACGATGAATCGGGCGGGGGCGATTCGAACGGCGGGAGCCATCATCCTCACGGCGAACCTCCTCTTAGCCGTCGCCAAAGGTGCCGTCTGGTTCCAGACCGGGAGCCTCGCGGTCGGTTCGGAGGCCATCAACAGCCTCTCGGACGCGATTTACAGCGTCGTCGTCCTCGCCGGATTGTACCTGACGACGCAACCGCCGGACTTCGAACACCCGCACGGGCACGAGCGAATCGAGCCGTTCGTCTCGCTGTTCGTCGCGCTCGGCGTGTTCTCGGCGGGTGGGGTGGTGCTGTGGCGGGCCGGGACCTCGATCCTCTCCGGCGACATCACGACGACGACGAGCGTTCTCGCTGTCGTCGTTCTCGCCGGTACGGGCGTCGTGAAATACGGACTCTACCGCTACTGCCTGCGAGTCGGTGACGCGGTCAACTCGCCCGCGGTGGTCGCGGCCGGGTTGGACAACCGAAACGACATTCTGACCGCCGCGGCGGCCCTCGTCGGTGTGCTCGGCGCTCGGTTCGGATTTCCCGTCCTCGACCCTCTCGCGGCGGGTGTGGTCTCGTTCGGGATTCTGTACACCGGGTGGGAAATCGTCCGCGACAACGTGGACTACCTGGTCGGCCGCGCACCGCCGGAGGACCTCCGTGCGACCATCGTCCAACGCGCGCTCTCACATCCTGACGTCGAGGGCGTTCACGACGTCGTCGCCCACTACGTCGGCCCGGAAATCGACGTGAGCATGCACATCGAGGTCGAAGGCGACCGGACGCTCATCGAAGCCCACGACATCGAAACCGACCTGATGAACACCATTCGGGACATTCCAAACGTGGACGACGTTTTCATCCATATCGACCCGAAGGAACTCGGCGAGTGGAAAGCCGACGCCGAGGCCGACAGGTTGGCGGAGACGTCGGTTGGCGACGAGGAGGGACAACCGGATGGGTCGTCGTAGCAATAAACTAAGGAGAAACGCCCTTCAGGTTTTCAGTATCTGAGAATCGGTATCAGTATTCTTTTATCGAGAGGAGAGAGTGACGAACGTACTCTCATGACTCCCTCTCTTAGCAGGCGGATGCTACTGAAGGCGACCGGAACGACGGTCGTCAGCGCGACGCTCGCTGGCTGTTCGAGCAGCCAGCCTGAGCCGGACAAGACTCCTGCGGACACGACTGTGGTCGTCGGTGCGAACGGCAACTACCGGTTCGACCCCGAAAACCTCACGATCACCACCGGAACGACGGTCGCGTGGAAGTGGAAATCGAACAGACACAACATCGTCGTCAACAAGCAACCCAAGGACGCAAACTGGGAGGGGACGCCCGGCGGGAAGGGAAAACTGTACCACGACGGCTATCGCTACACCCACTCCTTCGACGTCCCCGGCTACTACCACTACTACTGCAACCCCCACCGCTCGATCGGGATGGTCGGCTCCGTCACGGTGAAGGAGGGTTCGAAAAACGGCGGGACGAAAACCAACGAAACGGACGGCGGTAGCGGAAAGACGGCGACGGGAAGCAAAGCGACAACGACGTCCGGAGGGGAGACGACGACAACGTCCGGAAGCGGGAACTGACTGCCGTTCCTCGATACCTCTCGTCTGCGGTTCGGCCTGCCGCTCCGATATTCGTTCTACTCCTCGACGTCTACTTTCGCGGTGCCGGTCACGCCCCCATCGATGCGAGCGGTCACCGTCCTGGTCGTGTACTCCGTCCCGAACTCCTTCGACCACTCGACTGCCCCGCCAGCCTCCACCGAGCGCTCGATGATCGTGGATTCGTCGTCGTCGTACATCTCGTCCGTCGGCCAGTACAGCGCCGCGAGGAATCGCCCGTCGTTCTTCGAGACGTTTTTCGCCGCGAACGAGAGTTTCGCGTTCGAATCCTCCATCGTCGCGTCGAACGACTGCAGTTCGAACTTCGGGGCAGGCTTGGAGAGTTTCGCCACCGCGTCGTCCGGCACTGACCACTCGGCGCTGTCGCCGTCGTACCGACACCGAATGACCGCCTCGCTCGCGTCGAGCGGCGACGGCGAGGAATTTGCGTCGGTTCGTGGGGGGACATATTCTCGAATGTTTCGTCTCCCGATCTATGTTTTCTTTCTGGGATGTTTTGGTGCATGGGCGGGAGTGATATTTCGAGAGGATTTTGATTCCCTCGCGATTACAGCAACCGCGGGAACACCGCAGGAGCCTGGTCGCCCCCGGAATACGCATAGTTGACTAGTTAAGCAACTATTCAATTAAGAATGTATACCTCGAAACCGTCCGCCTGATCACGTGAGCATCGCTCGCGTGACCGGGTAGGTGATTTCTGGACCGGTATCGGAGTCGCTACTGAAATCACGGAAAACAAAACGCGCTCACTCGAAGAACACGATAGAGAACTCTCCAACCCCCCGCTATCGACGTTTCAGACCGGTTTGCCGAACGCGTAGACGGTCTG
>NZ_JBAWAC010000599.1:0-7692 GCF_049589095.1 Haladaptatus sp.
GGTGGGCAGTCGGCCAAGCGTCCAGCAGTGGCTTGAACAATTTGTGCATTACTATAATCATCAGAGACCACATCAATCGCTCAACAATCAAACACCAGTCGAGGAGGAGCTAAACTAGACAGTGCCCTACGTATCCAATTATCAGGTGTGGTATCAATCTTAGAACGCCTATAACGCGAATATAATCCATGATTGGGCCGTCAAAGGAGAAAAACGTTCTGACCACCCATCTAGTCATAATTAAAAATGCCAAAAATAACCAGATAGCCATCAATGTTAGATATATGGGTAATCAGAGAGGAGAGCACCTTCGAAACCGTACGTGAACGCACCGACAATCGTTTCGATGGCCGTAGCAACGACGAAGGGAGAGTTGATGAAGGGATGAAGCAGCGTCCGCCGCCCGGTCCGAGAATACCACGGACGGCGAACGTAACCATCGAGAACCGCGAGATGGCGAGTGTGACGCCGAAGAGCACGGAACTATGGACTGTACGGACTGTACGGGTTACTGTTGCTCCTTCAGGTCGCGCCACACGTCTACCAATGCGTTCTCGACTTCGGGACGGTCACCGACAGACACGTCGATACCATCACTCTGAAACGAGATTGCGACGCTATCGATGTCACGTCGGTACACTTTCGTCCGGCGACCTTCGTTCGAAAACTCCCGCCCGGTCAGTTCGAGCAGGTTCGCCTCGGTGAGCTCTTCGATTCGGCGATAGCTGGTCGCTATCGGGATACCAAGCTCCTCGCTTAGCTCCTGTGCGGATTTCGGTTCGTGTGTTGCGTCGAGTATTTCGGCGTTGTATTTGTTACCGAGCACCCGCAGCAGTTCCACAGACCCCATCGGTTATCGACTTTGATAACAAGAGCATAAAAAGATACCGTCACCCTCGTCACAGAAACTTAATTTGAAAGTATTAGAATTGTAGAGGAGTCTGACCGAAGTGAAACGGAGTTTTCGTGAGATAGCCTTCAGCGGAACAGTAAAGTGGATCCCCAAAGGAGAATCATTCATGTCAAAAATAATTTCTGAGTTGCAGGTGTTAGTTTTTCGTCTCGAAGACAAACAGTACTGCATCGATATCGCGCACATCGACGAGATCGTGGACCGTCACGAGTTGACGAAACTTCCCGATTCGAAACCACACGTTGAAGGGGTCATGGACCTCCGGGGAACGACGACGACCATCGTCAACCCGAAAACCGTCCTCGGGCAGACCGGGTCCGGGGCAGGTGACCGGGTGATCGTTTTCGAGACGGAAGACGAGCGAAGCATCGGATGGGTAATCGACGAGGTAAATCAAGTCGTCAGCCTCGACGACGCCGACGTGGACGAGTCGGTCGAGAGCAAGTCCGTTCACGGCGTCGTTCGGCAAGACGATGAGTTCGTCATTTGGGTCAAACCATCCGCCATCAACATCTGAGCCCACACGACACGGCGAAAATTCAGTTCCCACTTTTCTTGTCGCGGTCGTCCACTGAACTCGTTCACGTCGATGGTGGTCCCCGTAGGACGTCTGTATCCAGTGTTGGCAGGGCCAGTTCGGTATCCGTTCGCTTCCGCCAGTGACGGAACGAAAGTAGCCGGTTCGTACCGAGTGGTATCGAGCGTACCGCCTGCGAAATGCCTTCTCGGCATCCATCTAGCGGAGACAAGTACGACATCATTGGAGAGGTCTAAGATCGACCTTCAGACCGGTCAGAGGGCGTATAACAAAGAGGTAATCCGGGTATTCGTAATTACCGTTCATCCCCGAATTGGAGATATCGGGGTATTGGACATAGCGGAGTTGCCTATGAGATTCCCGAACGATAGACGAACAGATATCGGAAGTCGTACCGTCCATTGGAACCACCTGCGAACGCTTCGTCGGCAATGAGTGACAACTGGGAGGTATTCGACTAATGTGTGGTATCATCGCCCGAGTTGGCGAAACGCAAGACGCGGTAGACGAGTTGCTCGTCGGGCTCGAAAACCTCGAATATCGAGGCTACGATTCGGCCGGACTCGCCGTCAAAAACGGGGGAGGCCCAGCGGTCTTCAAACGTGAAGGCCAAATATCACACCTGAAGGAGTTGTTGATAGACGAAGTCCCGTCCGGCGGCCTCGGCATCGGACACACCAGATGGAGTACGCACGGACCACCGACCGACGAAAACGCCCATCCGCACACCGGCTGTGACGAAAAGGTCGCTGTCGTTCACAACGGCATCATCGAGAACTACGAGTCGCTCCGAACGGGGCTCGTCGAACGTGGTCACACGTTCGAAAGCGACACCGATACCGAGGTGATCCCGCATCTGGTCGAGGATCATCTCGAACGCGGTGCGACGCCGGAAGAGGCGTTTCGGCGGACGATCCGAGAGCTCTCGGGGAGTTACGCCGTCGCGATGTTGGTCGAAGGAAGCGATGCCGTGTACGCGACTCGGTCGGGGTCGCCGCTCGTCCTCGGTGTCAGGGAAGGAACCCACTTCCTCGCCAGCGACGTCCCCGCCTTCTTGGATTTCACCGACGAGGTGATCTTCCTCGACGATGGTGATGTCGTCGTCATCGAACCCGGCCAGCACGAGATAACGAAACTCGATGGAACGCCGGTCGAGCGCACCAGTCAGACGTTCGATTGGGACCCACAGGATGCTGGGAAGGGTGGCTACGACCACTACATGCTGAAGGAGATTCACGAACAACCGACGTCACTCCGTCAAACGCTCCGTGGGCGTGTTGACCAAACGACCGGCGATATCTCGCTGGAGGATTTCCCGACAGGGACGTTCGAGGACGTTCAACGCGTTCAGTTCGTCGCCTGCGGGACGTCCTACCACGCGGGTCTCGCCGGAAATAGCTTCGTGGAACGTCGCGGGGTCCCTGCCCAGACGTTCCTCGCAAGCGAGTACGCCGTCTCCCCGCCACCGGTGGACGAGGAGACGCTCGTCGTCGGTGTCACCCAGAGCGGCGAAACGGCGGACACCCTCTCGGCCTTACGACGGGCGAACGCGAGCGGTGCACGGACGCTCGCGGTGACGAACGTCGTCGGTTCCACCGCCGCACGCGAGTGTGACGACGCGCTGTTCATCCGGGCCGGTCCGGAGATCGGTGTGGCCGCCACGAAGACGTTCTCCTCACAAGTCGCCTCGCTGTCCCTCCTCGGCGAGCGAATCGTCCGGGACACGGTCGGCACGCGAAGCGACGGCATCGAGGAAGTGCTGTCCGCCTTTGGCGACCTGCCCGACCACATCCAACAGATCCTCGATTACACGAAAGCTCACCGCGTCGCAAAACGCTACCACGACAGCGAGTCCTACTTCTTCATCGGCCGGGGGACGATGTTCCCGGTCGCGCTGGAAGGGGCGCTCAAGTTCAAGGAGATTTCGTACGAGCACGCGGAAGGCTTCGCGGCGGGCGAACTGAAACACGGACCGCTCGCGCTGGTGACGCCGGCAACCCCGGTGTTCGCCGTGTTCGACGGCCGTCACGACGAAAAGACCCTGAACAACGTCAAGGAAGTCGACGCTCGCGGTGCGCCGGTCGTCGCGGTGGCGAGCGATTCGAACGAGGCGATCTTCCAGCACGCGGACGACGTGTTGACGATTCCCGATACGCACCCCGATGCGGCGGGAATCCTCGCCAACGTCCAGTTGCAACTGCTCTCGTATCACGCCGCCGCCCTCCTCGACCGACCCATCGACAAGCCACGTAATCTGGCGAAGAGCGTGACTGTCGAATGAATCGACCGGGTAATCCTCGCTTACCCACCCGAACGAAACTGAACGGTCGGCGCGGTTTAATCGCGTTCCGACCGGGTTTTCGACAGACATGAACGCCGTCGTCCTCTCGCTCGACGCCGAACTCGCATGGGGGTATCACGATCTCTCGGAAGTCAAGGAGAACGTCGAGACCGCACGAACGTCGTGGTCTCGACTTCTCGCTCTGTTCGACGAGTTCAACATCCCCGCGACGTGGGCAGTTGTCGGTCATCTCTTTCTCGAATCGTGTGATGGGACGCACTCGAACCATCCGACATCGACGGACGACTGGTTCGACCGTGACCCCGGTAGCAGTGCGTCGGAGAACCCGTTCTGGTTCGGTGACGGCCTGATCGATGCCATCATCGACGCCGACGCACGACACGAACTCGGCTGCCATACGTTTTCACACGTCGAACTCGGCGACGAGGCGACGAATCGGGAGGTCGCAGTCGCGGAGACACGACGAAGTATCGAAACCGCGGACGACGCGGGGTACTCCCTCAAATCGTTCGTCTTCCCACGAAACAAGATCGGTCATCGGGACGTGCTCGCCGCCTACGGACTCACGTGCTACCGCGGCGAGCGACCGGAACTCTGGTACGACGGGTCGCGCTTCCAGTCGCTCGGAAAGCTCATCGATTTGCTCGTGAGCAGGACGAGTCCGCCGCTCGTCACACCCGAAGTCGACGAGTACGGACTGGTGAACATCCCGGCGTCGATGTTCCTGTTCGGTTACGAGGGACGGGCGCGAACCGTCACCGAACGGCTTTGGGGAGACCCGCTCATTCGCTCGGCGAAGCGCGGCATCGACCGCGCTGCGGACGCCGACGAAGGGGTTTTTCACCTCTGGATGCACCCGAACAACTTCACAGAGGAACGGGACTTCGAGCGATTGCGAACGATCCTCGAACATCTCGCAACCCGGCGCGACGAAGCGAGGCTTCAGGTCCGGACGATGGGCGAAATCGCGGGTGCGATTCGCGGTAGCGATCCCGCGACGACCCGAACGCCCATCGGTCCGCGGTAGCGGCCGGTTCTCTCGAATCGATTTTTCTCGTCGTCGCTCAGCGTTTCGATAGAGTAGGCTGCTGCTGCTCGGCCGATCGGGATACATTCTCGACCAGTCGGAGTGCTTCGGGACGATTTTGCTTACTCCAGTCGGTATTCGGAGGGGAACCGTCGGAAACAGCTCCCAAATACGCCGAGTAGACACACCCAGACCCCTCGAAACAAGCCCATAACAAAGCGAACCCCGATGGTGAAACCGGTAGAGCCACGGGCAGGTGGACTGCCCCGGCAACGATAACTTATGTCGATGGAAACTGAGAGCCCGGAACGGGCGTTCGTCCTCGGACTGGACGGCGTCCCATGGGATTTGATTCGGCGATGGACAGGGGAAGGACAGCTACCGAACTTCTCTCGGTTGCTGGAGGAGGGTGCGTCCGGCCCGCTAACGAGTACGACACCGGATTCGACACCGCTAGCATGGCCGACGATCGCGACCGGCGTCTGGCCCGATAAGCACGGACTGTACGGCTTCCAACACTTGGAGCGGGGGTACACCCACCGGATGAACACCAGCGCGGACGTTCGCCGTCCGGAACTGTGGGACATCATCTCGCCCGCCGTCGTCGGCAACGTTCCGATGACGTACCCGGCGAGCGACATCGACGGGTCGCTCGTCACCGGGATGATGACCCCGGAGATGGACGACGGGTTCACCCAACCGCCCGAGTTGGCGGACGAAATCGCGGACGAGATTCCGGACTACCAGATCGGCCTCTCGTGGGACGAGTACCGCGACCGCCCCGAGGAGTTCCGCGCGGAACTGGCGAAGCTCCTCTCGACGCGTCGAACCCTGATGCAACGGTTGATGGAGGAACAGTGGCGGCTGTTCTTTTTCGTCTACACCGCCCCCGACCGCCTCCAGCACCTCATCTGGGAGGACGACGTGCTTCTCGAACACTACCAGCAACTGGACGAGATTCTGGGGGAAGTGATGGAGTACATCGAATCCCGTGATGCGGTACTGTTCGTCGTCTCCGACCACGGTTTCGGTCCGATTTCTCGGTTCGCCTTCCTCAACACGCTGCTCGAACGCGAGAACCTGCTGACGCGAAAGAGCGGCAACGGGACGCGAGGAACGCTCGCCAAGATGGGGCTGACGAAGGACCGGGTCGAGGGATTAATGGCCCGCCTCGGCATCAACGAAAAATCGCTCATCGAGCACCTTCCACGGGGGTTGGTCGATTCCGTCGCCACGCACGTTCCCGGGAACCACAGCCTCTACGACGTGAACTTCGAGGAAACGGTCGCATTCGCCCACGGGTCGGGTAACGTCTACATCAACGACACCATGCGCTTTGACCCCGGCGTCGTCGCGCCCGCCGACGTACCCGCGCTCAAGGAAGAACTCCGAACACTGTTCGAAGGGGTGACTGACCCGGAAACGGGCGAAACCCCCCTGAACGTCCACGACGGGGACGAGGTGTTCCCGACGGACCCCTACTCACCCGATCTCGTGGTCAAGGGCATCGAGGGGTACGAAACGGCCGTGTCGCTCACCCGTTCGGTGTTCAGGGACAGCGGGAGCAAGGTCGCCAGTCATCGCCCCGAGGGAATCTTCTTCGCGTGGGGGGCCAGTATCGAAGCGGAATCGACGGCGAACGAAGCGAACGTCACGGACGTCGCCCCGACCCTGCTTCACGCGTTGGACGAGGCGGTCCCCTCCGACGCCGACGGTCGCGTGTTGAAGGAGATCTTCCATCCCAACTCCAAACCGGGACGGCGGGCCGTCTCACAGCGGGATTACGGTAAATCCGGGGAGACCGAAGCCGTCGAAGCGGACTTCGACGGCGTGGAAGATCGACTCCGCGGTCTGGGGTACATGGAATGAGCGGCGGACGACGATCGGTCGACGACTCGGTCGTTCCACGCGGCCAAACGGTTCTCATCACGGGTGGCGCGGGGTTCGTCGGCAGCCACCTCGCCGAAGCGCTCGTGGACCACAACGAAGTCCGAATCCTCGACGATTTCTCCGCCGGAAAGCGCGGTAACCTTCCGACTGACGTCACCATCATCGAGGGAGACGTGCGCGACCCGACGGTCGTCGATGAGGCCATGTCCGGCGTCGATATCGTCTTTCACGAGGCCGCGATGGTCAGCGTCTCGAAGTCGGTCGAACAACCGCTCCGGAGCCACGCCGTCACCGGCGACGGGAGCCTGCTCGTCCTCGACTGCGCTCGACGGGAGGACGCGCGGGTCGTCCTCGCCTCCAGCGCCGCGGTGTACGGTCATCCCGAATCCGTGCCGATTCACGAATCGGCGGGAAAGCGACCGACCTCTCCCTACGGCATCGACAAACTGACCGCCGATCTGTACGCTCGCCGATTCTCCGACCTCTACGGGCTCGAAACGGTCGTCCTACGGTATTTCAATATCTATGGACCGCGGCAGAACCCCGAGTACAGCGCCGTCGTCCGTACCTTCTTCGACCGTGCGAACGAGGGCGAGGACATCGCCATCGAAGGTGACGGAACCCAGACCCGCGATTTCGTCCACGTCGACGACGTGGTGCAGGCCAACTGCCGCGCCGCCACGACCGACAGGGTCGGAGAAGCGTTCAACATCGGCACCGGGTCGAGCGTCACGGTTCGCGGCCTCGCTGAAGCGATCCGCCGCGTGACCGACTCCGATTCGGAGGTCGTTCACGTCGATCCACGACCGGGCGACATCGACGACAGCAGGGCGGACATCACGCGAGCGAGGGAGGGACTCGACTACGAACCGACCGTCTCGCTCTCCGAAGGTCTCGATTCGCTCGTCGGCGAACTCACGGTCTGATCGAATTTTTCCCCCGTTCAGGGCCACCATAACAAAGGTAGTCCCTCCCCAAGGGTAAGACGAGGAAGGGTGGCTCAGTGGTAGAGCACCACCAAC
>NZ_JBAWAC010000600.1:0-7551 GCF_049589095.1 Haladaptatus sp.
ATCGGCCACGCGTTCGGCCGCGAACGGCAATGAAGTTCGACGAGTGGGACCCCGTCTACCGCGCGATTCTCGCGGATTTCGGTTTCCCCCGAGCGGACGACGAACGCGCCCGCGACGTCCTCGCCGAACTAGCGGTTCCGTTCGACCGCGAGAAACTCGACCGGATCACCGGGAGCACCGTCGCAATCGCGGGAGCGGCCCCCTCGCTGGCCGACGAACTCGACACGGCACGAGGAGCGGAGTGCGTCGTCGCGGCCTCGACGGCCGCCGACGTGCTCCTCGATGCGGGTATCGACGTGGACTGCATGGTGACAGACCTCGACAAAAATCCGGAGACGGCGCGGGAGTTGAGCGAATCGGGGATTCCGGTCGCGGCGCACGCACACGGGGACAACATCCCGGCGATACGCGAGTACGTCCCGACGTTCGACCCGGAGAACGTCCTCGCCACGACGCAGGCGGAACCGCACGGACCGGTCGAGAACTTCGGCGGGTTCACGGACGGCGACAGGGCGGCGTTCCTCGCCGACGAGTTCGGCGCGGCTGAAATCGTCTTTCTCGGGTGGGATTTCGACGACGCTACCGTGAACCCGATGAAACGGAAGAAGCTCGACTGGGCCGAGCGGTTGCTGTACTGGTTGGAACGGCGGCGCGACGAGCGGTTTTCGGTTTTGGATGACCGACGGACGGAAATCGATTTCGACACCGGCCTATTTGAATCGGGGACGTAAACCGCCACACGATGGTCTCCGAGAAGGAAAAGATGCTGGCGGGCGAGCTGTACGACCCATCGGATTCCGAACTCGTCGAGGGGCGACAGCGGGCGAGGCAACTCACGCAACGGGTCAACACGACGGAGGTAACGGAGGTGAAGGAACGGGTGTCATTGCTCCGGGAACTGTTCGGCTCACTCGGTGATTCCCCACACGTCGAACCGCCGTTTCGGTGTGACTACGGCTCGAACATCCACGTCGGCGACGGCTTCTACGCGAACTTCGACTGTGTGATTCTGGACGTCTGTCGGGTCGAGATGGGGGACAACGTCTGGCTCGGACCGGGCGTCCACATCTACACGGTGACGCACCCCCTCGACGCGGAAACCCGTGTCGAGGGACCGGAGTACGGAAAGCCGGTGACGATAGGGGACAACGTCTGGGTCGGCGGGAGGGCGGTCATCAATCCGGGCGTCGAAATCGGCGACGACACCGTCGTCGCCTCCGGAGTGGTCGTCACCGCCGACGTTCCGGACGCCGTCGTGATCGGTGGCAATCCGGCGACGGTCGTCAAGGAACTGGATGGTGATCGTGAATCGGACGGGTAAGGAAGCCGCCCGAACAGCTTTATTTCATCGCACGCCGAGTGCTATCGTATGGCGCACGATTGTTCGTTCCTCCGCGACCTGCCGCTTCCCGACGACCGATTTTCCTTCGGCGACTCGCATCGCGCCGGGCACGCGGGGGATTTCGGAACGTTGGAAGCCGAGGAGGTAGAACCGGACGCGGTCGTCTGGCCGGAATCGACCGAGGAGGTATCGACGGTGCTCGCGGCGGCGGACGAGCGGGGCGTTCCGGTGACGCCCTTCGCCGCCGGAACCGGACTGGAAGGGAACGCGACACCGACCCGTGGCGGGGTCAGCCTCGACATGACTCGGATGGATTCGGTGCTCGACGTTCGTCCGGACGACTTCCAGATCGACGTCGAACCGGGAATCTTCGGGAAGGAGGTGGACGAAACCGTCGCCGGAGATGGGCTGTTCTTCCCACCGTTGCCGTCGTCGGGCGACATCTCGACGATCGGAGGGATGATCGCCAACGACGCGAGCGGGATGAAGACGGTGAAGTACGGCGAGGTCCACGACTGGGTGCTCGAACTCGAAGCCGTCCTCGCGGACGGATCCGTCATCACCGCGGGGAGCAAGGCGGTCAAAACGTCCAGCGGCTACAACCTCAAGGACCTCATCGTCGGCTGTGAGGGGACGTTGGCCGTCGTCACCCGTGCGACCCTCGAACTCGCGGGACGACCACAACAGATTCGCGGGGGACGTGCCGTCTTCGATTCGCTCTCGGACGCCGTGGACGCGATTTCCGACGCGGTTCGGTCGGGCGTGGACGTGGCGAAGATAGAACTCGTGGACGAGACGAGCGCGACGATGGCGAACGCCTACACCGGGTCGTCGCTCCCCGACGTGCCGATGGTGTTCGTGGAGTTCCACGCGAACCACGGCATCGAGGACGAGATCGAGTTCTGTCGGTCGGTGTTCGAGGCACACGACGTCTCCCAGTTCGAGATTGCCGAGGGGGAAGAGATGAGCGATCTGTGGCAGATCCGGCGGGAGATGGCCTTCGCGGTCGAGGCCTACGACCTCGACCTCTCGCCGCTCCATCTGGGCGACGTGACCGTCCCGATCAGCAGATACCCCGACATGGTTCGGCTCGTTCGGCAACTCGCCGACGAGCACGACCTGCTGATTCCCTGCTTCGGCCACGCCGGGGACGGCAACCTCCATTACACCGTGCTGGTGGACGAATCGGACGACGAGCACGTCGAACGCGCGAAGGAGGCCCAAACCGAAATCGTCCACACGGCCATCGAGTGGGGTGGAACCTGCACCGGCGAACACGGCATCGGACGGGGAAAACGCGAATACCTCGAACTCGAACACGGTGCGGCGAGCATCGACGCCATGCGCCGGATAAAGCGCGCACTCGATCCGAACGACACGCTCAATCCCGGCAAGATGTTTCCCGAGACGGTCGATGGTGGTCGGGTCGGAAACTGAGTCAGAAATCGTCGGCGAAGTCGCGTTTCGGCACTTCTCGATAGCGTTCACGACCGACGGGCGTTCGCATCCGCACGAGGTACGTCTCCTCGGTGAGGTCGTACACCGTCTTCCGTCGTCCCGCGTCGGTGGTTTCGGTCACCCGCGAAACGTCGTCGCAGTTCGAAAGCTGGTCGCCTAGCTGCCAGCTGATCGGGGTGCCACGGGGACCGGTCGGAGGGCGGTTCGCTTCGGACGCACGTGTGCCGTTCTGCCATTCCCCACGCAAATCCATGCCAATGGGAACGATATAAGGTGATAAAACGATATCGACATCGGACTATCACGGAAATTTTATATCGTCGGGAGGGAGGCAACCGACGTTTTACGTATAACCGACGTTTTACGTATGGGGTTCGTAGAACCGTGAATGGATCCCAACAGCGTCCGCCAACAGTGGGAAGAACGGTCGGGAGAGTATTCGCCGGACTACTACGCCTACTACGGGCCGAACGAGACGAGCGAGTTGCTCCGCGCTCGTCTCGACTCTGTTATCGAATCGGACGCGGCCATCCTCGAACTCGGGTGCAGTTCGGGACGGCACCTCGCGCACCTTCACGACGGGGGATACGAGGACCTTCACGGCATCGAAATAAACGGCGAGGCGCTTTCGGTGATGGAGGAAAATTATCCCGAACTCGCCGCGGACGGAACGTTCTACATCGACGCCATCGAGAACACCATCACCGAGTTCGACGACGATCAGTTCGACGTCGTGTTCTCCGTCGAGACTCTCCAGCACGTCCACCCCGACGGGGGAGTGTTCGGGGAACTGGAACGAATCACCGCCAACCGCCTCATCACCGTGGAAAACGAGCGAAGAGCCGATGAGAACGGGGGAGAAGGAGACGACGGGTCGTCTGAAACCCCCGTGAACTACGTCCACGACGAGTTCCCGCTCTACTTCAGGAACTGGAATCGGGTGTTCACCGATCGAGGATTTACCGAGGTTTTCTCCGAACAGACCGATCGGGACGTGTTTCGGGAATTCCACCTCGACGGCGGGGACGACGCGATCATTCAGTCGTGAACCAGCACGTCCACGACGCTCGGTCCGTCCTCGGCCAACGCCGTTTCCAACGTCTCCGCTATCGTATCGGGTGACTCGACGAGATAACCGCTCGCACCGTGGCTCTCCGCGTTCTTCGGGATATCGACCGGCGGTTCGAAATCCATGCCGACGTACTCGTGGTCGGCGTCCTCGCCGCCGAGCAGTTTCAGCGTGTTGTCCTTCAGGATGCGGTAGTTGCGGTTGTCAGAGACGACGACGGTCACGTCCACGTCGTATCGCACCGCCGAGTAGAGCGAATGTGGGTAGTACAGATACGACCCGTCGCCGACGAAGCCGACGACCTGCCGCGGGTCGTTCCGCTCGGCTTCCGCCATCGCGGCCCCGATAGCGGCGGGGAGGCCGTAGCCGAGACCGCCGCCCTTGTTCGAGATGTAGGCTTCCCGCTCGAACGCCCAGCGAAGGAGCATGACGTACTTCGACGTGACGCCCTCGTCCACGATGTACGGGGAAGAAAGGGTCTCCCGAAGGGTATCGACGAGTTTGGCTTTCGAGGCACGTGGGTCGTCGGTATCGTCGCCCTCGCCCATCGACGCCATCTGCCCTTTCGCGAACTCCTTGAACTGCGCGACGCGTTCCAACCGTCCCGTGAGTTCGTCGTCCCCTATTTCGACTTCCTCGGCAAGTCCGTCCATCACGTGTCCCAGATCACCCGTCACGGCGATGTCGGCGGGCGTGTTCTTGCCGACTTGCCACGGTTCGTCGTTCAGGTCGATGATGGTCGCGTCCTCGGGGACGAGGTCACGGTCGTGGCGCGTCAAGGTAGTATTGGTCGAACACCCCGCGAACACGACTGTGTCGGCGTTCATCGTCGCGGCGGCGATACCCTCGTCCGGCGGGATGTGGGACACCCACTGGTCGTGCGTGCCGGGGAAGTTCACTTCACAGGCCAATATTTCGGCGTGAACCCGCGCGCCGGTCGCTTCCGCCAACCGGACCGCCGCGTCGAGCGAGTCGACCTCGGAGTACGCATTGTGTCGAGGGATGTGGTCGCCGACGACGATGACGGGGTCCTCGGCGTCTTCGAGCAACGTCGCGGCTCGCGCGATTGCGGCCGGGTCGCCGGTACCGGGATTCTGAATCCGGCCTAATCGTTCGGGTTCGGCGTCGGTCTCGGCCATCATCACGTCGAGCGGGAGCGAGAGGAAGACCGGACCCGTCGGCGGCGTCTGGGCCACGCGGAACGCCCGCCGGAGCATGGTTGGGAGGGCTTCCACGTCCGTTACCTCCGCGCTCCACTTCGTGAACTGGTCGGTCATGGCGAGCACGTCGCCCGAGAGGATTGGTTCCTCGTGGCGGAAATCGAGGCTGTGTGCCCCGGCCGTGACGACGAGCGGCGCGCCCGTCACCGACGCGCCGTAGAGGTTGCCCAGTCCGTGGGCGACGCCCGGCGCGACGTGCAGGTTGACGACGCCGACCGGACTGTCGTCTTCGGTACCTCGATAGTTCTTCGTGCTCGCGTATCCCGCGGCCATCCCCACCGCGATGTCCTCGTGCGGCGCGAGGACGTACTCCAGTTCGCTCTCGCCCAGCGCTTCCATGACCGGGAGTTCGGTCGTTCCGGGGTTGCCGAACACGTGTCGAACGCCGTAGGCTTCGAGCGCGTCGGTGAACAACGCCGCGCCCGTCCGTGTGTCTGCCATGCCGATGACTGGTCGTGAACCCCCAAAGGATTTCCGGGGGAACATAACGGTCCGAAACTGCCCCGTGAGGGCGTGTACCGTGGTATCGTGTCTTCGAGAATTTTCAAGTGTCCCCGCATACTACCAGCGCCACCAACTGACTACAGGTGTTCCATCTCGCATGATTCCGTCACGATATCGAAATTCGATACTGTTCGCTCTGCTCGCGGTGATCTGGGGGTCGTCGTTCGTCGCCATCAAGGCTGGCTTGCACGCGTTCCCGCCCGTCCTCTTCGCGGCGTTCCGGTACGACGTCGCCGGTGCGGCCCTGCTGACCGTCGTCGTCGGCCTCGGCCTGCGAAACGACGACTTCCAGTGGCGACCGACGACACGAACCGACTGGACGCTCGTCGGCATCGGCGGGACGTTCATGTTCGGGGCTTATCTCGCGCTCCTCTTCACCGGCCAGCAGTACGTCACGAGCGGCGTGGGTGCGGTCATCCTGAGCCTGAAACCCGTCGTTACGCCGCTGTTCGCATTGGCGCTCCTGCCGAACGAACGGTTCAACGCACTCGAAGTCGTCGGCGTCCTGCTCGCGCTGGTCGGCGTGGTCGTCGTCGCCGACCCCACGTCGCTCGGCGGTTCGACGGTCGGCATCGCGCTGCTGCTCGTCGCGGCCCTCGTCTTCGCGTTCGCGTCGGTGGTGACCCAGCGATTGCGGACGACGCTCCCGGCGTTGACCCAGCAGGCGTGGATGATGGTCGTCGGCGCGCTCGTCCTCCACGCGACGAGCGCCGCCATCCGCGGGTGGCCGTCCGTCTCGTTCACCCGCCCGGCGCTCGTTTCGCTCGTGTACCTCGCGTTCGTCGCCAGCATCGGCGGGTACGTCATTTACTTCGACCTGCTGGAGCGAGTCGGCGCGAACGAGGTCAATCTCGTGAACTACGTCGTTCCGGTGGCCGCCACCCTGTTCGGATGGGCACTCCTCGGCGAATCCATCACCGACGCGACGGTTTCGGGCTTCCTCGTCATCGTCGCCGGGTTCGTCCTGCTGAAGTGGGCGACGCTCAAACGCGGCGTCATCGCCGCCCAGCGGCCGTCCAGACGGGTTCCCCAGGGAGGCTCGGAAACCGTCGTCGTCTCCGGGAACGTCTATTATCGCGGGTAGTAGGGCGGTGCGGTTGCGGTATGTTGGGGTTCGGCGGTCGTCTCTGAAAAACCAAATAGAACCGTTCGTAGTGAGCGCGAAAGGGGTTTTCAAAATCATCGTCGCAGTGGTCCCAATCACAGGAAAATAAAATCGGATTCGCTCCTTCTCGCCCGAACGTACAAGTGCGAACCCGTCGTGGCGAATTCTACGATGATTCGTCCCGAGTACGAGCGAGACAACAGCACCATCAGGAGGTCGCCGTAGTGCCGATAGAAGGATGGCGGCGGCGGGAGGATTTGGAGGGTGGCAAACAGATCCGGATCTGGTTGCGCGACGACGGTACCGAGGAGTTGTACGTCGAAAATCTGACCTACCGAGACGAGGGCTACGCGGTTTACGTCTACGACGTGGAAGAAGACGAGTGGGAGACTATCGCCGAGACCGATTCACGTGCGGACGCCGTCGAGCGGGCGACGGATTGGGCGGGGAGTTAGAAACTGACGCTCAGAGGAGCGCCCGCAGTTCGTCGCTCGGTCCGAGGGTGGAAAGCTCCGAGTCCACGTCGAGGGTCGAAAGCGTGTCGTCCCCGTCCGCCCTGTCCGCCGTGTTCGCCATCGCGCTGGCGTGAAAGAGGTACGAGAGCCGCAACAGCCAGAGCGCACGCTCCACGTCGTCCGGACCCTCGACGTGGAACGTGGTCCACCCGGATTTCGGGTAGATGTGATGCGGTTCGGTTCGCCCTTCCGCGACGAGTTCGTCGCGGACCCGACGCGGAAACGCGATGTCGAGGATACCCCACTGGTGGACGTGGCCGAGTTCCCGCTCCCCGAGGATGAACTCCGTGCCCCCGAATCTGTGTTCACCGACCTCCACGCCGTCCCATTCCGATACC
>NZ_JBAWAC010000601.1:0-2480 GCF_049589095.1 Haladaptatus sp.
AGCGAGGGGCGGCTCGGGAGAGCAACGCTCTCCCGGCGTGGAGAGGCCAGATATCCTGCACAGCGGTCACGCGAGCGCAGTTCCCGTGAGCCGTGCGAACGGGAGCCAGCAAGAGCGAAGCTCTTGCGCTGCGAGGGTGACCACGGAAGTCGCAGCCCGCGCAACGAAGTTCTCGTGAACGCAGTGAACGAGAGCATGGAAGACGCTTTGCGTCTTCCAGAGTGAGCAGGAACGTCTTCGGGCGACCGCGATCGGACGGGGGCTTTCTGGGTCGTCTTCGCAGTAGCTGTGTTCTCACCAGAATTAGAGTCGTTTCGTAGCGATCGGACAGGGGCTTTCTGGACCTACATCGCAAAACCATCTCACCATGTCCATCGTCGTCGCGTTCGACGTAGTCACCGTTTTATCCGCCCAGTCACAAAAGCGGGTAATGACTGACCCCGCGACTCTCGACGTGACGCTCGTGGACGGCTACGTCGACGAACCGGCTCACTTCGGCGTGCCGCCGTACATCTCGACGTACCCGCGCTACACCGCCGGGGCGCTGGTGGACGCGGGAGTGCCGGAAGAGAAGATTACGTACCACACCATCGACGAACTCCGAGAGGACAATTCGAAGTGGGCCGACGTGGCCGACGCCGACCTGTTCGTCTACATCGGCGGGATGACGGTGCCCGGCAAGTACGTCGGCGGGACGCCCGCCGAACCGGACGAGGTGCGGAAGATGGCGTGGACGGCCGACGGAACGAGCCTGATGGGCGGCCCCGTCAAGTTCGGCGTCGGAGACGAAAACGCGGGTGGAACCCAAACCGAGCGCGACGACCTCGACTTCGACTTCGTGGCGAAAGGCGACGTGGAAGCCGCCGCCGCGGACCTCGTGGAGAGCGGTCTGGAGGGGTTCAACAACCGGATGCGCGACAACGAGGAAATCGACCGCTGGGCGGAAGCGGGCGCGTTCGTCGTCGAACAGCATCCGAACCATCCGGACTACCTCATCTGCGAGATGGAGACCTCGCGGGGGTGTCCCTACAGATGCTCGTTCTGCACGGAACCGCTGTACGGCAATCCGGCGTTCCGCGAACCCGAATCCGTGATCGCGGAGGTGGACGGCCTCTCGAACCGCGGCGTCCGGCACTTCCGACTGGGCCGACAGGCCGACATCCTCGCCTACGGCGGCAACGGCGAGAAACCGAACCCGGACGCGCTCCGGGAGTTGTACGGCGGGATTCGGGAGGTCGTCCCCGACATCGGTACGCTCCACCTCGACAACATGAACCCCATCACCATCGTGGAGTGGCCCGAACTGTCCCGCGAGGGAATCCGGGTCATCGCCGAGCACAACACGCCGGGCGACACCGCCGCGTTCGGACTGGAATCGGCCGACCCCGTGGTGCAGGAGCAGAACAACCTGAACGTCTCCGCCGAGGAGTGTTTCCGAGCGGTGAAAATCGTCAACGAGGAAGCGGGATGGCGGCCAGGCGAGAGTCCGGAAGCGGCCCCGACACACGGCCCCGACGCGGCGAACCGCCTTCCGAAGCTCCTGCCGGGAATCAACCTGCTCCACGGGTTGAAAGGCGAGCGGAAGGAGACGTTCGACCACAACCGCGAGTTCCTCCAGCGGGTGTACGACGAGGGGCTGATGCTCCGCCGGGTGAACATTCGACAGGTGATGGCGTTCTCGGGGACAGAGATGAACTCCGTGGGGACACAAATCGCGGACGACCACAAGCGACTGTTCAAGCAGTACAAGAGCGAGGTCAGGGAGGAGATAGACAATCCGATGCTCCAGCGGGTCACCCCGCCGGGAACAGTCCTGCCCAACGTCCACCTCGAATACCATCAGGACGGTCGGACCTTCGGGCGACAACTCGGCACCTATCCGCTCCTCGTCGGGATTCCGGGTGAGCGCGAACTCGGCCAAACGATGGACGTCGCCGTCGTGGACCACGGCTATCGCTCCGTCACGGGCGTTCCGTATCCGCTCGACGTGAACAGCGCGTCGATGGACGAACTCACCGCGATTCCCGGCCTCGGCAAACAGCGCGCCGGAAACGTCATCGTCAACCGCCCGTACGAGACGCCGGACGACCTCGCCGAGACGGTGGACGTGGACTTGAGCAAGTTCGCCGGGGGACCGGTCTCCAGAAACGCGGACTGAAACGACGATTTTCCAGCGAGTGGTCGGCCGATGACAGGACCGCCAGAAGTAACCCTCGAAACACTCGCCGAAAGTCAGCAACCGACACGACGACCAGTAACTCGCATTTTCACAGCCGCCAGAAATGGCCATACTCCCCCGGCCGCCAACCACTAGCAACTTTGCCGGAAAATCTCCGATTTTCCGGGCCGACGACTGAACGAGAGCATGGAAGACGCGAAGCGTCTTCCAAAGCGAAGTGAAGAAGGAATGCTTTTGGCCGAGCTTTTACAGGAAGACGGTTCGTCGCGGGTCGATTCGATCCGCGACGAACTCTCGACCG
>NZ_JBAWAC010000602.1:0-8835 GCF_049589095.1 Haladaptatus sp.
TCGAGTTCGGGGTGGGACGCCATCCGGTCGCCGATTTCCGAACCCTTGCCGGGGACGACGTTGAGCAGTCCCTCGGGCAGTTCGGCCTCCTCGAATATTTTGGCGAGGAGGAGACCGCCGGTGACGGGCGTCGGCGAAGCGGGTTTCAGGACAACCGCGTTGCCGAGCGCCAGCGCGGGTGCGACGGCGCGCATCGAGAGGTTGAACGGGAAGTTCCACGGCGAGATGACGCCGACGACGCCCATCGGCACGCGCTTGACGTGGTTCTCCTTGCCCGGAATCATCGAGTCCTTGATCTCACCGCCGACGCGGAACGGGAACTCGGCCGCCTGCTGGGTGATACCGCGGGCGGTCTGCCACTCGGCGAACGCTTTCATGTTCGCGCTTCCGGACTCGACGGCGAGCGCGTGGAGAATGTCGTTTCGGTGTTCGTCCAGCAGGTCGAGTGCGGACTGGACGACGCCGACTCGTTTGCTCGGCGGCAGGTCGGCCCAGTCGGCCTGCGCCTCGGCGGCGGCCTCGTAGGCGCGGTTCACGTCGTCCTCGGTCGCGGCGGGGACCGACGTGACTTTCTCCTGAGTCGCCGGGTTCGTCACTTCGATTTCGTCCCGGTCGCCGCCGTCGATCCATTCGCCGTCGATGTAGAGGGCGTTCCAGTCGCCGTCCAAGGTGTAGGCTCTGTCCGACATCACTGAGAACTCGGGTGTTCATGGTGATAAATGGTCAGGAACCGGCTGCGGTGTGGCATTTTCAGACACGCTTCCGAACCGACGAAGAAAAACGGCTCCGGCCGTTACCACCGACAATGAATATCGAGTTTCTCGGCGGGGCGCGCGAGGTGGGGCGGAGCGCGATTCTCGTCAACGACTCCCTCCTGCTCGATTACGGGATGTTGACCGGCAATCCGCCACAGTACCCCGTCGAGGACGTCGACCCCGATGCCGTCGTCGTCTCCCACGGCCATCTCGACCACGTCGGCATCCTCCCTTCCCTGCTCGCGGGCGACGACCGGCCGCCGATTCACTGGACGCCGCCGACGTACGAACTGACGCGCATCCTCGCGCGGGACACCCTGAAACTCCACGGCGGAAGCTACGACTGTCCGTTCACCGAGGCGGAACTGAAACGCTTGGCCCAGGTGTCCGAACTGCACGGCTACGAGGAGTCGTTCGAAGCCGCGAGCCACGAAATCACGTTTTTCAACGCGGGCCACATTCCGGGGAGCGCGCATGTGCTTATCGACGACGGGGACACCGAACTGCTCTACACCGCCGACTTCCACACCGGCGACCAGCGGTTGCTGTCGGGCACGACCGCCCGCCCCGACGCGGACGTGGTCATCTGCGAGAGCACGTACTCCGACGTGGAGCGCGGTGAGCGGAAGACGACGGAACGGGAGTTCGCCGAAAGCGTGAAGACGACGGTGTGGGAGGGCGGAACCGTGGTCGTCCCGGCGTTCGCCATCGGCCGGACACAGGAGATACTGATGGTCTGTGAGGCCCACGACATCGACTGCTACGTGGACGGGATGGGAAAGCAAGTCACCAGAATGCTCCAACAGCAGTCCGAGTTCCTCCGCGACCCGGACGCCTTCCAGCGCGCCGTCTCGAACGCCCGGTTCGTGACGGGGAGAAACGGCCAGCGAAAGCGAATCGCGCGGAAGAACACCGTCATCGTGACGACCTCAGGGATGCTCTCGGGCGGCCCGGCGATGACGTACATCCCCGAAATCCGCGCCAATCCGGTCAACAAGATCACGATGACAGGCTACCAGGTCGAAGGAACGCCCGGCAGGGAACTGCTGGACCACGGCCGCGGCGAAATCGACGGTCGCGTCATGCCCGTCAGCGCGCAGGTCGAATCCTACGACTTCTCGGCTCACGCCGACCGGAACGGGGTGCTCGACTTCCTCGATTCGTATCGGAATTCGACGATTCTCGTCAATCACGGCGACAGATGCGAGGCGTTCGCCGAGGAACTGCGGGACGACGGCTTCGATGCGAACGCGCCCGAACTCGGTAGCCGGTTCGAAATCGCCGACGATTCGACCTCCGCGACGCCTCGCAACAAATTCACGTGACGACTCACCGTTAAATCCCTAAATCGTGCGCGAGTGCCATTTCGACCACTTGCCGTTCGGTTCGGTCTCCCATCGCTGGTGGATTTTCGGCTGTCGCGACACTTCCGGCATGTCTTCGAGACCGAACACGACGAGGCGTTCGTCCGCCGTCCGTGTGACGGAGAGACCGGCGCATTTGACCCTCCCGAACCGCTCCCACAGCGACCAGTCGCCGTTCGGTGCCATCTGCGAGAGGTGGTGGAGGCGTTTTCCGGTGATGAACGCTTCGAGGCGACCGTCGGCGTGTCGGCCGACGGCCAGCGATTTCGCCTTCGGGCGGTGGAACACCTGGAACCGCTCGGGATAGCTCAGTTCGCTCCATTCTTCCTCCCACTCGGTTTCCTCGAATCCGAGCTGTCGGAGGTAGAGCGGCGTCTCGTCGTCCCGGACGAGGAAAATCTCGAACTTCCCGTCGTTGTTCTCCGCGACGGCGAGCGAGTGACCGTTCGCCCGCCCGCGTCGATGCCAGTCGGCCCACTCGTCGCCGTCCAATTCGAGTTGCCAGCAGTGGTGAATTCCGAACAGGAACTCCTTTTCGGCCGCCGTCAGATCGGTCGCCTCGTCGTCGTAGCTGAGCAGGAAGGCGTGCAACCGTTCGTTCGCGGCCTGCTGGACGACGATTTCGTTCCCGGCTTGGTCGCCCAACTGTTCCCAGTCGGTCCACGTCGTCTCGTTCGGCGACGTCTGTTTCGCGTGGAACGTCCCGCTCGCTGGCCCGGTGACAAAGACTTCTAGCCGTCGGTCGCCGTTAGGTGCGACGGCTATCGACTCGCCCGTGATCGGATCGTCGGAGAGCAGTCGCCAGCCGCCCCATTCGGTCGCGGCTTCATCGGTGCCCAGCGGTTCCCGTCGATTGTGATACGTTCCGTCCGCCGGATCGGTGAGGAACACCTCGGGGCGTCCGTCCTCGTTGCGCCCGGCCGCTATCGCCTTTCCTTCGGCACCGACGAGTTGCTCCCAGTCGGTCCACTCCGTCTCCGACCCGGTCTGTCTGCTGGTGTACACCGTTTCGTCGATGAGGACGAACAGTTCGAGGTGGTCGCGTTCGTTGAGTGTTGTCGCTACTTTCATCGTTCGTAGTTACTCCGTCATCTCCGGCAGTCGCACGAGGTCCTCGGGGTTTTGCGAGGCAAATATCACGATGGTACCCTCCTGTCGTTGTTTTTGTAGCAGTTGTTCGCCCATCTCGCGGTCGAGGTCGGCGAAGATTTCTATCGCGGTGAGCATGTCGGGTTGTGAGACTCCTCGCTGAGCAGGATTCAGTCGGCCGCTCTTGGCTTCCTTTTCGGCGAGCATGACGCGAACGTACTCGGCAAGGTCTATCGTGTCGTCCAACTGATCGTGCCACGACGGTGGGTAGATGCTGACGTTCTCCCCGACTCGATACAGGTTGTTGCCGGGCATCCACGTCTCCGAGTCCATTAGTCGCTCTTCGAGCAAGGCGTTCGTCCGATCCTTGTCGTAATCGAGCGCGTCGGCGTAGGCGTCGATCCGTTCCCGCGAAAGTCCGGGTTCTTCCCCGTGATGATGCCGTTCGAGATATCTGACGAAGTCGTCGATTTCGTACTCGCGGTCGCGCAGCGAGAGATCATCGACCAGACGGTTATCAACAACGACCATGACTATCCGTTCGACCGACAGCTCGATAAAACTCTACAGAACCCTTCTGAGAATTCCGGAATAATCGCTACCGGTGACGTCGGATAACTGTACCCAACCGACGTCTAAAACGTGAGATGTGACGACGAACTCGGCATGTCGTCGTCATCGTCCTCCTCGATTCCCCCCTCGTGATCGAAGTCGCAGGTTCGGTCGGTCAGATAGATCTCGCCGTCGTCCTCGGTGACGTCGACTGAGAGGAGCGTCGAACCCGACGCTTTGCCGTTGTCGCAGTGGCCGGAACAGCCGTCGAACATCGACCCGTGTTTCGGGCAGATGATATCGCCGTCGCGCATCGCCGCCCTGAACCCTCGGTCGAGACGCTGGTCGGTTTCGTGCTGGCAGAAGTTCTTCCACGCGGCGATGCAGTCGCCACCGTTCACGAGAATCACTTCCTCCTGTGAGCCGTCGCGTTCGCGAACCGTGAACAGAAAGGAATCGTTTTCGGGGAGGTCCTTGACCGTCGTCAAGCGGTGGGCGTCGTCCGTCGCGTCCATACGGGCGTATCCGACGGATGGAAATTAAAGAATTCTATCGACTGACGATTACCGATCCACGATCATCGACTGACGGATTTCGACTGCGGGAAGTCGTATGTGACCCCCGTCAGTTCCTCGGAGGTGTCCCAGAGTCGCTCGGCGGTGCGTTCGTCGTAGGACTCGTCGCTGGACGGTTGGACGCTCGGGTGACCGCGCATGTTCATCAGGCCGTCCGGACCGACGTACTCTCCGCCCTCGATTTCCCCGGCGGTCGCACCGTACAGCATCGGGAGCGCGCCGCGTTCAGCGCTCTGTGCGAAGACGGCGTTCGCGACGCGCATCATCCACAGTCGAAGCAGGGAGCCTTCCCGTTCCGGGCCGCGTCGCTGGAGGTTCGTGCTCGCGTAGCCGGGATGACAGGCGACGCTCGCCACGTCATCGACCCCCGCGTCGTGGAGTTTTCGGTCGAGTTCGTAGGCGAACAGCACGTTCGCCAGTTTGCTCTGACCGTAGGCGTCCCACTTGTCGTATTCGCGTTCGCCCTGCAAGTCGTCGAAGTCGATGGTCCCCCGCTCGTGCACGCCACTACTCTGTGTCACGACCCGCGTCTCGCCCTCCGTTTCCAGCAGTGAACCGAGCAGGAGACCGGTCAGCGTGAAGTGACCGAGGTGGTTGACGCCGAACTGTAACTCGAAGCCGTCCGCGGTTTCCTCCCGCGGCACCGCCATCACGCCCGCGTTGTTACAGAGAACGTGCAGGTCGTCGTACTCCTCGCTGAAGTCGTCCACGAACTCCCGAATCAATGCGAGATCCGCGAGGTCGAGTTCCCGCACGTCGAGGTTCGCGTCCGGCAGTTCGGTCAAAATCCGCCCCTTGACTGTCATCGCGTGATTCGTCCGTCGGCAGGCCATGACGACGGTCGCCCCGTGGCGGGCGAGCGCCCGCGTCACCTCGTAGCCGAGGCCGCTGTTCGCGCCCGTGACGATTACGGTTTTTCCGGTCATGTCCGGCATGCTGTCTTGAGTCCACCCGGAGTCGGTCATGAACCCGATTACGGGCGGACGATACAGAAAAGCACCGCCCAACGGTTTCGAATTCCGACTACAACCCGCCCGCGCCGGTCGGCGCGTCGGGGAGGTCCGCGGGTTCCACCGGAATGCCGAGTTCTTCCAGCGCGGCTTTGAGGTGTTCGCCCTTCGCGTACTCCGAACCGTCCTCCTCGCGCTTTCGTTGGGCGACGGCGAGGACTTCGGCGCGGCGGTCGTCCGGAATGTCGAACTTGTCCGTCGTCAGTTCGATGGTGAGGCCGTTGTGGTCCGAGGTGTACAGCGAGTAGAAGATGCTCCGGTCGAACTCGTTGTACCGGCGGCCGTGCGCTTCGAGTCGTTCGCGGACTTCCTCGATTCGCTCCGGGTCGAACCGGAACGCGAGGTGGTGGACGGCACCGATGCCGGTCCGCTGTGGTGCGGGATTCGACTGGCGACCCTCCTTAACGAAGAACGTGATGATACGGCCGTCGCCGCTGTCGAAGAACAGGTGCGTGACGTTCGGCGCGTCGAGGTTCGGTTGGCGGAGGACGAGCGGCATTCCGAGCACGTCCCGATAAAATTCGACCGTATCCTCCTCGTTGCTCCCGATGAGCGTGATGTGGTCGGTGCCGGTGAGCGGAACCGCGCCGTCCGGGCGCTCCGCCGTGATCGGAATGTCGTCCGTGGAAGGTTCGTTGGACATCGTTCTCGTCTCAGGATTGGTTCCGAGCGGAGAAATACCCTCGCTGACGGTGGTGTCACCACATGACATCGATGTCAGTGGTACTTCAGTGCCGATTATCGAATTAGGCGTCAATAGTGGCACACTGGATTACGTGTGTAGATCCACCCATATTATGTTCATGATCGCTGGAATAATGATCTTATGATCCGTAGAACTAGTTACCATGACTGAACGAGACACCTTGTTCGAGGATTTAAATCCAACCGTCAAAATATTATTAAAGGTCTTGTTCGCAGTAGTGGTCACCCTGATAGCGTACAATCTATTGCTAGTACTCTTATACGGGGTTTTTTGACCTGCCTACCTGTGATTAAACACACCTCTCGTGGATATTTCGACAGGAGTTGATGTGTTACTGCTTCTTGGAGGATATCTTGAATAGATCTTGACCGATGATGCACACTACGAACTTCGTGTAAATCGTTTCGGGTGGTTCGGTTATCCTCTTCATTTCCCGCCGAACCGCTCGTCGTCCACCAGCGCCCGCAGTTCCGGGTCGAGTCGGTTGTACGCTTTGCGCCGCCCCTCGTCGTCCGCGCCGGACTTCCGAACGTAGGTTCGTTTCTCGATATCGAAGACGGTCGACTCCTGTAATCCCCGCTCAGCAACGAGTTTCTTGACCTTCTTCGTGTCGAACGACCGGGCTTCCTCCGGGTCGATACCCGCCGCTTCCAAGTGGTCCGCGACGGTTTGTTCGTCCTTGAGATTCCATCGCTTGTGGGTGGTCCGTTTCACCGCACCGAAATCCGACTCGACTCGCCGGTCGTCCTGCACGACCTCCAGCAGTTTGTCCCGGACTTCCTTCCGCGCGTCGTCGGCGGAACTGCTCACGTCCGAAAGGAGCGTGTAGAGGTTCACCAGGCGGAAAGTATCGAGTTCGTCCAACGAATCGACGTCGTACTCCTCGACGGCGTCGAACAGCACCAACACGTCCCTGACGAAATCGAGGTCGAGACCGAACTCGGGCGAGTCCTCCGGCGGAAGAGTGGGGGCGGGCGTCGATGCGGCAGATTCTCCACCCGAATCCCCTGCTTCGTTGCCAGTCGCCGCCGAGCCATCCGACTCCGCGTGCTGTCGTCGCTTTTCGCTCATCACGAACTCGCGGGCACCGTCGTAGTCCAGCGCGTCCCACGAGTGGCCGTCGTCCGACGAACGACTGACGTGTGCCGCGACCGAGCGGATGGCGTCCTCGTACTCACACCCCTCGACCGGACAGGTCGTCGGGTCGTACTCGTCTTGCATGTATCCTCTCTGTGTAGTATCGCGTTCGTCGTTTTCTTGAGCGTTCCGCTACAGTCGGTTTTCGACCGTTTCCCCGAGGCGGGAGAACATCCGCGCGCACCCGACGGCGAGAACGACCGCGGTCGTCGCCGTCACGATAGGCGAGTGAAACGCGAGATCGACCCCCGTCGCGGCGTAGGCGACCCCGAGGATGACGGCGTCGTAGAAGACGAACCGCAGGAGCACCAACGCGGGTGTCACCTGCGGCCAGTCGATGTCGATCCAATGGCCGCGGAACGTCCCGACCGAGAGACAGAGCGCGAGCCATCCGAAGAGGGCGGAAAACTTCAGCGACCCGTTCGGTTCCGCGTCCATCAGGACGTAGAAGGCGGGCACACAGAGAAACGTCACCTCCCCGACCGCGAAGAAGAAACTCTCCGTCCACTCCTCGATGCCCTCCTTTTCCTCGCGGGTTCGAAGGCGGCGTTCCTCCGTCGCGTGGTCCGTACCGCGGCTCATCACTTCGAAATTTTCGGCGGCTTCGTACAAAAGGCTACGGTGGAAACGGAGGTGAGGAAGAGGGGTGGTACGTGGGGAATTCATATCTCTCGCGACTACTGACAATAGTGTGATAAAAACAAAATACTTACTATCCAACCTTCGTAATATCTTCACATGAATACAAGTTCCCGCAGAAGTGAGGTCTTAGTGCTAGCACTCTGGATTATGAATCTGATAGTCGCCCTGAACTTCAGATCAGAACCGATATTCCGAACGTGGCTCGGGCGTCTGTATTTCGTTTTGGCGCTACTTGGAATCGCCGTCAGCGGATGGAAATTATTGAACGGACGCCAATCGTAATCCCTGTCGCGGTTCACGTAACTCTTGGAGCGGACTGTGGATGATTCTTGAAATCTGAACGCACACTCGTGCCGCTTTCGTGAACGGTGTGTTTACCCGGCGTGAGCCAGTACGTCCCGGTATGACGAACTTCGACGTTTCAGAGGACGAGTGGCGCGAGGAACTAATCGAGACACGCAAAGAGAAAGACGACTTTTTCGACACGCACCCACAGTCGCCGATTCCGCCGGGGGAGCGCGACGATTTCGACGGCCTGTCGTACTTCGACCCGGACGCGGACTACCGCGTGACGGCGACGGTCGAGGCACACGACGACCCGGAACCCGTCGAACTGGAGACGACCGCGGGACCGTCACAGCGCTACCTTCGGACCATGACGCTCCACTTCGAGGTGGACGACGAGGATGCGTCACTCGCGGTGTACCAACAGGAGGGGCAGGATTCGCTGTTCGTGCCGTTCCGGGACAAGACGACAGGCCAGCAGAGCTACGAAAACGGACGCTATCTGGAACTCCATCCCGACCGACGACTGTCGGACGGCGACGAGATAGTTCTCGACTTCAACGTGGCGTACTCCCCGTTCTGCGCCTACAGCGAGACGTTCTCCTGTCCGCTCCCGCCCGAGGAAAACTGGCTCGACGTGCTGATTCCGGCGGGCGAGCAAACGTTGGACGGCCACTGAGCGAACACTGAGTGTCCCAGCCGAACGGACTCCACCGGAAA
>NZ_JBAWAC010000603.1:0-4662 GCF_049589095.1 Haladaptatus sp.
ACGGCAGTCGCGTGCTCGGGGTCGTTCGTGACGGCGTAGACGCGGCTGGCACCGTCGGCGAGCAAACCGGCCGTCGTGTTGCCCATTCCCGCCCCGGCTTCGAGGCAAGTCGCGCCCGAAACCGGACGGTCGGCGAGAGCGGTCCTAACGGTCCGAGGAATGTCCATTGGTGTATCGAGCGAGTTCTAGTGATGGAGTTGCTCCGGAACGGGACTCCGCTCGTGGCGGAGTTTCTCGATGAGCGACCGCTGGGCGGCCTCCTCCATTCCGTCGTAGCGCTCGGCCGCGTCAAGCACCATGGCGACCAGCTTCGGGTCACCCGGGTTGATGACGCTCGTCAATCCCTGTGCGGCCGCAAAGTCGAATCGCTCCGCGATTTCGGCTGGCGTATCGACCGGTTGATACCAGTTCGCGTACGGACGGTCCTCCTCCGGAAGCTCGTCGGTCGAGGGCCACGGTCCCTTCGCGAAGGCTTTGATGCCGAGCGTTCCGATACCCGCATCGTTCGCCCGTTCGATCACCGCTTCGTAGTCGTACTTGTCGTCGTCCTTACCGACGACGACCGGATTCATCGGGAACATCACCGTTTCGAGGTCGTCGATTCGGTCGATGGCGTCGAGGGTGAGCTGTGGGTTCCCGTGACTTGTCAACCCTATGTGGCCGATTCGTCCGTCGGCTTTGGCCTCCCGAAACGCTTCGAGCGCGCCCCCGTTGCCCGTGATAGTGTCCAATTCCTCCTCGTATTCGAGACCGTGTACCTGATACAGGTCGATGTAATCGACGCCGAGGCGGTTGAGTGACGCGTCGAGTTTCCGTTTCGCCCCCTCGTATCCCCGTTCCTGTGTCTTACAGCCTAGGAAAATCTCCTCACGGTGTTGGCGGAGTTTCGGCCCCAGCTTGAGTTCCGCATCGCCGTAGGTCGGGGCGACGTCGAAATGGTTGATGCCATGATCGAGCACGAGTTCGACCATCTGGTTCGCACCCTCCTGTTCGAGCCAGTTGAGCGCGATGGCACCGAACGTCATGATCGAACTGTCGTGACCGGTGGTCCCCAATGAGCGCGTCTGCATAGTAGTTAGTTACTGCGGGTCAACAAAAGCGTATGTCTCGGGGAATCAATCGGCGGGCTGGGAGTCGCGGTTCAGGAAGAGCCGCGAGATTTCCGCACCGAGGTCGTCGCCGGCGTGCGTCTCCTCGACCTGTGTGTACACGAGGACGAGGCCGAAGGCCGCCAGCGCGGCGGCGAACACGAACGGGACGACGTAGCCGAAGCCGACGAGCCACCCACCCGCGAGCGGGCCGATGGCGGTTCCGAGACCGAACGCCATCGTCAGCACCGAGAGCGTCGTCCCGGCGTTCGAGTTCCGCGCGATGTCGCCGGCGAGCGCGAAGGCGGGCGCGAACACCATCGCACCCGCGATTCCTTGCACGAACCGAGCGCCGATCATTCCGAGCGGCGTCGCGACGAGTCCCTGTGCGACCGTCGCGGGAATGAGGAAGACGAGACCGATGAGGATGAACGGCTTCCGGCCGTACTTGTCGCTCGCGGTGCCGACGGGCGTCTGCATGACGACCTGTCCGAGCGTGAACGCCGCGAACTCGATCCCGAACAACGTCGCACTCTGCCCGAGGTGGTGGTTGATGATGCTCTCGAGGGGCGAGAGGATGGCAATGCCGATGGCCATGAACAGCGAGGCGATACCGAGCGTGAACACGGAGTCGAGGGTGCCATGACCATCGTGTTGCTCGAAGACGGCGATACTGTGTTCGCCGCCCGCGTCCGCCGTGTGCTCCGCGTCGAAATCGACATCGGGGTCGCTCACCAGCACGAAGACGAGGACTGTGCCAATGAGTGCGCCGAGCGTCGCGATGTAGAACGCCGCCTCGAAGCCCGTGATTCCGTAGCCGAGGAGCGTGTATGGACCGCCGTAGATGACGGTGCCCGCTGCGATGGGACCGATACCGAACCCGAGCATGCGGAACGTGTTGAACACGCCCATCGACCCGCCACGGTTGTCGTCCGTGGAGAGGTCGTTCACGAGTGCGATGGTCGCTGGTACGGTGACGGCAACGCCGATGCCCTGCCCGATGCGGATGAGGAGCATTGCGCTGTAATTCCCGGCGAGGGAGTATGCGAAGTTCGAAACCGCGAGTATGATGAGGCCGACGACGACGAAGACCTTCCGCTTCCCGGTCTTATCCGAAAGTCTCCCCGCGATGGGTTGCACGCCGCTCATGAAGAAGCCAAACGCTGAGAGGATGAGCCCCGTGACGAGGGCGGTGCTGAGGCCGAACGTCCCGCCGCTCACCATACCGCTCCCGATGTAGAGTGGGAGGACGATGATGAGAAACGAGTTCCCAATGGAATCAGCCATCCGCGCGAACGCGAGCGCGAGAACGCGGCGGTCGGTGTCGAGGATACCCACTATCGGGGCCCCCTGTTGATCCTACTGTGTTCGCTGTGGCTCCGGGTCATATCTTACTAACCAATCAGTCAGCCATCCGCTTAAACGTTCGGTTCGCGACAACCGATGAATTGCGAATAACACCGACGACCATCTGTGACGTTGAAACGTCGGTGATAACCGAACACACGGGGTGCTTTCACATACCTAGCTGACTGATTCGTCAGTAAGTCAATTGTGATATCGTGAGCGTACTGAACGGGTCGAGAGCGATATCTAGTCGATCATTTCGTCAGGGGGAGACCACATCGAAAACCTCCATCACGCGTCTGTAATTACGTCCCCGAAAGCGTCCGTGTAACCGCGCTGCGGAACCGCCGCCCGCTGTACGCGAAAAGGACGGCGATCCAAAGCGTGACGACGCCGGTGGGGTAGACGGTGATTTGGTTCTGGTCGTTCAACGCGAGGGCGAAGCGCAACATCTCCAGTCCGGAGATGAACAGCAACCCGGCGGTTATCCGTCGGTCGCCATAGCCGAGGTATCCGAGCCCGGCGGCTAGCAACGCCAGTAGATAACAGACGACGCCGACCGTCTGCATGATCATGAAATCGGGGGTGAACGGTGTGAACGCAGGCACCGAAAAGAAGTTGAAACCGGAGAGGCCGACTTTGGTCGAACCGAACATGAAGATGACGTAGTACCCCTTCGGCCAAGTTACGATCTCCCACGGGATGAGTCCAACGAGCACCAACACCGCGGCACGATAGTATCCCCACCTGTCCCGACCGCCCCTCGACCGAACCGTCGTGTCGCCAAGGTCTTCGCTCATTACAGGAAATGAGTACGCAACGACCAAAAAGAATTGTTACCCTGATGATCGAAGCGAACGCAGTCGGCGGAGTTTTGAAAGGATGCCCCGAAAAATCACAGCACCCGGAACACGCGGACGGTATCGCGGTTGGTCGGCTCACAGACGAGTTGGGCAAGGCCCAACTCTGAGAACACCCGTTTCCAGTCCCGGAAGTAGAGGGGGAAGTCGTCGTTGACGTAACTCACTTTCTCGTCACCGCGACCGCGCTGCGGGCTGTTGCCCTCATTTTCGGCGGTGATCAGCAGGTCGCTCGTGACGCGGATCAGCTCCTCGAACACCCACGTATTCTCGGGGTGGATGTGCTGTAAGGTCTCCACGGAGTAGACGACGTCGAATGCGTCGTCGAGGAATTCGGGAATCACGTCCTCTATCGCACCCGTGTGGAACGTCCCTGTCGAGGCGAGGTGTGGGTGGCGCTCGGCCATCACATCGAACGAGTCGTCGTTGATGTCGATGCCGGACAGGTTTTTGAACCCGTTGTCGCGGAGGTGGGCGAGGTGACGGCCGGAGCCACAGCCGACTTCGAGGATGGCGGCGTCCTTGTGTGCATAGTAATCGAGCACGGTGGCGAGCGTCCGGCTCACCTCGTTCGGCCCGATCTTTGCATAGTATGCGGGCGAGTAGTCACCCGACCGTTCGGCCCAACCGCGGCGATTGTCGTCCGGTTCCATACGCTTGATTTCGAGGCCGGGAAGTTAAGCCTCTCTCAACGGATTGTCGAGACTGAGCTCACCGTCACGGTCGCTTTATCGAGTGAAAATGAGTGTACTGAACGCCGCAATATGCAACGTAGTCATCAGCGATTATGGTTAGTCCTTCGAGCCGAGAAGGGTTTGACTGGCCTCGTTCGAGGACTGAGTTCCTCCATCATGGGCGGGAATACGAGCCGTCAAAACAGCGATCACTCCGGATGTCAGGATGACGGACGCCAGTGCGGCCCGAAGCCCAACTGATTCTGCGAGTCCACCGATGAGGGCTGGAGAAATGATAAACGCGCTCCACCCGACGGTCGAGACGACCGAGCTCGCTTCGCCTGCTCGTCCTGGTGCAAAATCGCCAGCCAATGAGTAGCCAATCGGCGAAACGACCGACATCGAGAGCCCGACGATAAATAGCCCGGCGAGAATGAAGAGTGGAATGGTGGTTGCGACCGAGAGAACCATCCCGACAGCACCGAGTACCCCTGCCAATCGAAGGATTCGACGTCGGTCGAATCTGCTGATCAACCGTGCACCTATCAACCGACCAATTGCCATCGCAGCGTGAAACAAAGCGACACCGGAAGCGCCAATGATCGCGGGAAGGGTTAGCCATGACCGCAGATAGATAGCCGACCAATTTTCGATGGTCCCCTCCGCAAAATAGCTGAGAAAGACGATTCCAGC
>NZ_JBAWAC010000604.1:0-5463 GCF_049589095.1 Haladaptatus sp.
TCCGCAGTCCGACTCGCTCGCACGTCTACACCTCGTCCGGCAACGCCGACACCGTCTCCGTCATCGACACGAGGTCGGACGAGGTCGTCGAAACCATCGACCTCGAACCGTACGAGGATGCACCGACTGGAAGTATGCCGAACGCGCTCGCTACCGATCTAAACGGCGAGACGCTGTACATCGCCAACGCCGGAAACAACGACGTCGCCGTCGTTGACCTCGGAACAGGTGGTTGCGGAGACGACACGACCGCGGAAATCACAGGGTTGGTTCCGACGGCGTGGTTCCCGTCGGCCCTTACCGTGACGAACGACGGCCGTGATTTGTTCGTGGCGAACATGAAGGGTCTTGGAGCCGGACCGAACCCCAACGGGCCGAATCCGGCGAAGGACAAACAGGACGTCCAGTACATTGGGAACATGATCTCCGGGACGCTCTCGAAGGTTCCAGTGCCCGACGCCGAACAGCTCGGGACGTACACGGAACAGGTGGTCGAGAACAACGGATTCAACGAGATGACGAACGAACTCGTCCATTCCTCGGAGGACGTTACCCCGCGACCGATTCCGCGTCGCGTCGGCGATCCGTCGCCTATCAACCACGTCATCTACATCATCAAGGAAAATCGGACGTACGACCAAGTGCTCGGTGACATCGAGGAGGGGAACGGCGACCCGTCCCTCACGCTGTTCGGTCCGGAATCTGCCCCGAACCACCACGCGCTGGCGAAGGAGTTCACGCTCCTCGACAACTTTTACGCCGACGCCGAGGTGAGCGCGGACGGCCACAACTGGGCGGTCGGCGCAATCGCAAACGACTACACGCAGAAGACGTGGCCGAGCAATTACGGTGGTCGAGGGCGGGACTACGACTTCGAAAACGGTGGCGCGACCCGACCACAGAGCGGTTATCTCTGGAACATGGCCGCCGCGTCCGATGTCAGCTACAGAAGCTACGGCGAGTTTGCGAACAACAAGTACAACGACGACGGAAGTTTCGACCACGCGGAACCGAGCGTCGCTGGACTCGAAGGCCACGTTGACCCGGACTTCCCGAGTTTCGACCTCGATATTACGGATAGCAGGCGGTACGGTGCATGGCTCAAGGAGTTCCGCGCGTACGAGGACGACTCGAACGACCTCGAACTGCCGGAACTGACGATTCTCCGGTTCCCGAGCGACCACACGGCGGGAACGACACCCGGGATGCCGACGCCGCAGGCCATGATGGCGGACAACGACCTCGCGCTCGGGAAACTGATCGAGACGGTCACGAACTCCTCGTACTGGGAGGATACGGCCATCTTCATCACCGAGGACGACGCCCAGAACGGCCCCGACCACGTCGATGCCCACCGCACACTGTCGCTGGTCGTTAGTCCATATACCCGTCGAGGTGCCGTCGATAGCACGTTCTACAGCACCGTCTCGATTCTCCGGAGCATCGAACTCATGCTCGGCATGCCCCCGCTGACGCAGTTCGACGCCCGCGCGACGCCGATGATAAACACCTTCATCGGCGACGACGAGAAACCGGACCTGAATTACAGCTACAAAGCGCGCGTCCCCGAGCAGTCGCTCGACGAGAAGAACACCGAAAAATCGCCGGGAGCGCAGGCCTCGAAGACGCTCGACCTCGACAAGGAGGACGAGGCGAACATGCAGAAGTTCAACAAAATCGTCTGGCACGCCGTCAAGGGTGCCGATGTCCCGATGCCGAAGCCGAAAACGGAACTCCGGTCGGACGCATCGCCACAGTCCGCCTCGGCGGTGGACAACGAGGAAGAAACCGATTCGGAAACGAGTTCGGACGGAGAATAACGTCGATTTTCCTTTTCGCGGTCAGTGCTCCCGAAGCGCCTTCGCCGGAACGACGCCGGGGCGGTCGATGACGAGTCGGTCGCCGATTTTGACATCCTCGAAGACGTGCGGGTACTCGTAGGAGGCGAGCGACTCCCGGAGCGCCTTCGGGTCGGCCTCGACTCCTTTCCAGACGTCGAAGTGAACCGGGGCGAACCGGTCGAGTTCGAGGTCGGCGACGGCCTCGGAGACCTGTTCACCGTCGTTGTACCAGACGGTGGGGTACGTCTCGCCGTCCTCGGTGTGATAGATGTTGCCGACGGTTCCGTGGGCGAGGACCCCGAGGTCGATGTCGAACTCGTCGGCGATGTCCGAGAACGCGTCGGCGGGGCGCGAGTCGCCCGGCGCGAAGAACGTCCCCGACTCGTGTTCGACGACGTAGCTCACCGGGCCACCCGAATCGGGGTCGAACGCGGTGCGGACGTGAACGTCGATGTCGCAGACGGAGATATCGTTGCCAGCGGAAACGACGGTGCGCCGGTCGTCCGGCGTTCGCATGTCGCCGTCGTAGGCGGGGTTCTCGAACGCCTCGTCCGGCGCGTAGAGGTGTGCCCCGAGGTCCTCCACGAGTGGCCCGTACGACGGCGGATGCATGTGGTCGATGTGTTCGTGGGTGACGAACACCGCATCGCACATCGTCGCGGCCGTCGGGTCCACGGGTATCGGGATCATCCGCACAGTCCGCGGCGGCGACCCGTCGCCGAAGTACGGGTCGAGATAGATGGTGGTTTCGGGTGTTCGAACGATGTACCCGTTACAGCCGAGATACCAGATCGACATCCCGTCCACGTCCACCGATTCGACTTCGTCCCGAACGAACCAATCGCCCCACGTCGAATGCACCATGACGGCGTGAAATAATCCGCGAAAACGCTTAATCGTGGTTGCCGTTTCGCCTCGCGCGGCGATGGAGCAATAACTCCGATTACGACCTCGACACCGTTTTCGGTTCCGACAGCGCTTCGAGCGACAGTTCTCCGTCTGGAACGCGGTACTGTGCCAGCGTTCGTTTCTTGGCGTCGGCCGAGTTCTCGTCCGCATCGACCCCGTAAACGGTGAACTCACAGTCCGTCTCGGTGAATTCGATCACGAAGTAGCCGTGCTCGTACCAGTTGACGTATTCGAGGTGTTCGTTCTCCGCTTTCGCAATCGCGGCCAACGCCTCCCTGTCCCAGTCCCCCGGGAAGTCCACGACGTCGGCGGCACACACGCTCCTGATCGACGGCGTCATGAATTCGATGCCGACGGTATCCCGGTTCCACGAGGCTTCGCCGTACCCCGCGTGCTGGTAGCCAGCCATCGAGCAGTGGAGGTCCCCCGTGAGGGTGACGAAGTTCCGGAGGGAGGCATCATCGACGGCGTTCATCAGTTCCGCACGCTCGGCCTGGAACCCGTCCCAGGAGTCCTCCAAAAATTCCACTTGATACCAGTCCTCTCCCGCCGTCAGCGGCATCGTCTGGAGTCGTCCCGTTCGACTCGCCGTCCCGTCGTAGATGAACCTGTAGTAGTAGAAGCGGTCGGCGTCGAGTTCGCCGTCGAGGTCCACTTTGACGGTGTAATCGTGCGTTGCCGACATCGCCGACGCATCGACTACCCCCTCGAAAACGGGGTCGTCGAGCGTCTCGTCGTTTGCGACCTGAACCTCGACGGGTTGGCCCTCTCGATACGCCGTCTCGCCGATTCGAGTCCAGACGATGGCACCCGAATCTGTCGGACCGCCGCTCATGACCGACTGCGGAAACGTCGCGTCCGCATCCGCCGCCACATCGTACGAAAAGACGTGCACTGAACCGTCTCGAACGGCGGTCGTCGGTTGTGCGATCGCTCGCTTGGCGATAAGCGTCGAAAGCCCACCGGCCGCGGTCGTTCCGGCGACGCTACGGAAGAATCCGCGACGGTTGATTTCTTCATGTTATATGTTCTTCTTTGAAACTATATCCGGGAATTATTTCGGCGGACTATATATCTTCTGGACATAGTATATATTGCCTCTCGGTCGATACGTTCTACACTATAGGAGAAATATGATGGTGGAAACGATCTGTACTTTTCGATCTGTATCGGATGGAGTAACCGAACGATATCGGAGTACGGCAAACGGCTACACCGAGAACGTGGAATTTCTGTGAAAACGGGATGATTCGTGTGGGCTGGCGGTAGCGGCGTTCGGACGGTTCCCGAAAACGACCGATCTTACGGTCGAGGGGCCGCTTTCTGGAGCGCCGTCTCGGCGATGTTGCCGCCGTAGTCGGCGCACCTCGAAAGCGAATCGATACTGAGCCGTAGCTGATGTGCTTGATGCGGTTCGAGATCACGAAGGAGGTCGTCGATGCTGCGGCCGGATTCGGTTATTCCGAAGACCGATTCCCGTGCGTCGTTGGCGAGTCGGGTGGCTCGTTTCCGGTCGTCCGTGAGAAACGCCTCCATCGCGGTAGTGACGATGGCGGCGGCTTCGGCGTGCAGTTCGGTAACTGCCTCGATCACGCGTTCGGGTATCGCATCGAGTTCGATGGAGACCCGACAGATCTTCGCCGCGTGGTCGGCGATGCGTTCGAGTTGACGACCACACGTGTAGAAGTCGAAGCACGTCTCACGGGGGAATCCGAGTTCTTCCGCCACTGCTGGCGTCCGTAACGTCCTTCGAAACGTCCGGGAGACGACGAACCACAGTCGGTCCATGTCGTCGTCACGGTCGATGACGTTCCGAGCGGCGTCCTCGTCGGTCTCGGCGAGGGCGGAGACGGCGTCTTCCAGCATGGCCATCGCGATGACCTTCATCTGTGAAATCGCATCGTGAATGGACATCTGTGAGGCGTTGAGTAGGTCCTGCACGACGATCTTTTTGTCCGTTTCCTCGACTATCTCCAACCCGACGAGGTTCTGTGTGGTCGTGCGGATGGCACGCCGTTTGCCGGGTGTGATGTGATGGGTCTCGATCGTGATCGTGTTGAAACCGTTCACGTACATCGCGATGATGGCCCGCATCAGTTCATCGTCGCTCCGCGTGGCGATATCGAGCCGCCCTTCGATGCCTTTTCTGCCACGACGTGGCGTCAGAACCAGCCCGTGCTCGTGGGAGAAAAACGAGATCGAACTCCCGACCGCGACGTCGTTTTCGTTCGCCCAGTCCTTCGGCAGGGAAACCGTGAACGTGGATCCTCCGGTGACCTGAACTTTCCGTGTCTCCATATCGTGCCCTTCTCGACGACCACAATAAATTTTACCACTAATACATAGATTGGCAGAAATATATTGTCAAATATGGTTCTATGTGGGAAGATATATTCAGCGAAGTCGATCCCACAGCGGTCGACATGCGTTATTCCTTCCGGGGCCACTCAACGGCGAACTCCGGCCGTTCGATCAGTCGGCATTGGTGGGGCTGACGGTATCGTCGGTTCGGCTCGTCGTTACGTACACCGCCGGTTTGCGGAGGACGTACTCGTCGATGAACGCGACGATGTACATGTAGAGTACGATGGCTCTCCGCGACGAGGACTGTTCTTGAACTGTTGTCACTTCCATTGGTATACGTCCCTTGACCGGCTCTCAAAGGTTTTTTGCTCCGATTCTAATGAGGAATATTGTTAGCACGGGATAGCTG